>NZ_JBUEFZ010000017.1:0-131009 GCF_054963715.1 Streptomyces sp. STAM6
CGGCGATGTTGTTGAGGGCCTCCCAGGCCATACCGCCGGTGAGCGCGCCGTCACCGATGACGGCGACGACGTGGTCGTCGCGGCGCAGGACCTCGTTGGCCTTGGCCAGGCCGTCGGCCCAGCCGAGCACCGTGGAGGCGTGGCTGTTCTCGATGAAGTCGTGCTCGGACTCCTCGCGGGAGGGGTAGCCGGACAGGCCGCCCTTCATCTTCAGCTTGGAGAAGTCCTGGCGGCCGGTGAGCAGCTTGTGCACGTAGGACTGGTGGCCGGTGTCCCAGAGGATCTTGTCCTTCGGGGACTCGAAGACCCGGTGGAGGGCGATGGTCAGCTCGACCACGCCGAGGTTGGGACCGAGGTGGCCGCCGGTCTTGGAGACCGCGTCCACGAGGAACGAGCGGATCTCCGCGGCCAGCTGGTCCAGCTGCTCCGGGGAGAGCCGGTCGAGATCGCGCGGGCCCCTGATACGGGTCAGCAGAGCCACCCGTGCCTCCTTGCGTGTTGAGCTGGTCGAGCTGCCGATTTTGTCGAGTCTAATGTTCCGCCCCGGACGGTGGTCATCGGGCGGTGGGTAATACGTCATGCCAATGGCGCAGACGCGAAGATGCCCGGCGCCGGTTGACGGCGCCGGGCATCGGGCTGGTCACACTAGGCGCGACCTGCGGTCTTCTGCGTGCGGCGGGAGACCGAGTCGATCACGACGGCGGCCAGGAGGACGGCGCCGGTGATCATGTACTGGATTTCACTCGCCATGCCGAGCATGTTGAGGCCCTGCTGGATCGACTGGATCACGATCATGCCGAGCAGCGCGGACCAGACCTTGCCGCGGCCGCCGAAGAGGCTGGTGCCGCCGATGACGGCCGCCGCGATGACGAGCATCAGGGTGTTTCCGCCGCCGAGGCTCTTGGTGGCGCCGCCGGAGAGGCTGGCCACGAAGAGTCCGCCGAAGGCGGCGAGCAGGCCCGAGAGGCCGAAGACGACGATCCGGACGCGGTCGACGTTGATACCGGCGCGGCGGGCGGCCTCGGCGTTGCCACCGACCGCGAAGACCTGGCGGCCGAAGGTGGTGCGGCGGGCGACGAAGTCGGCGACGAGCAGGACGGCCAGGAAGAGCACCAGGGCGAGCGGCAGGCCGCGGGCGCCGGCGGGCTCGTTCAGGACGTAGGCGACGACGAAGCAGAGCACCGCGACGAAGCCGGCGCGCAGGACGATCTCGCTGGTCGGGCGGGCGGGCAGGGCGGCGGCCTTGCGGCGCTTGCTGTCCAGCAGGAGCGAGCCGGCGTAGGCGAGGACGGCGACCAGGGCGAGACCGTAGGCGGCGGCCTTGTCCTCGAAGTAGTAGCCGGTCAGGTGCTCGACGACGCTGCCGGTCGGGGCGTTGATGGAGCCTTCCTTGCCCATCAGCCAGATCTGCAGACCGCTCCAGCCGAGGAAGCCGGCCAGGGTGACGACGAACGCCGGGACGCCGATCTTGGCGAAGAAGAAGCCGTGGAGCAGACCGAGCGCGAGGCCCGAGAGGACGGCGATACCGACGGCGAGCCAGTCGTTCATGCCGTTGGTCACGTTGAGCACGGCCCAGACGGCGGCGCCGACGCCCGCGACGGAGCCGACCGAGAGGTCGATCTCGCCGAGGATCAGGACGAAGACGATGCCGACCGCCATGATGCCGAGCCCGGAGGTGTAGACGGCGATGTTGGCGACGGAGCTGGCGGAGAGGAAGTTGCTGTTCTGCGACTGGAAGACGATCGCGATGACGATCAGACCGATGAAGACCGGCAGGGAGCCCAGCTCACCGCCGCGCACCTTGCGGGTGAACTCGGTCCAGTAGCCCTTGAGGCCCTCCTCGCGGACGAGCAGACGCGGGTCGACGGCCGGGATGGGCGCGGCGGACTGCTCCGCGGCGGGTGCCTCGGCGGCGGTGTCCCCGGCGGCGGGGGCCTCGGGGGCGGTGTCCCGGTCCTCGGGAGCGGGGGTCTTGGCGAGGTCGCTCACTTCGCGTCCTCCTTCGTGGCCGTACGCGCCTGGCGGCGGGTCACGGCGTTGTCCGTGGCGCCGGTGATCGCGGCGATGATCTCTTCGTGCGTGGTGTCCTTGACGTTGAAGACACCGTTGTTGCGGCCCAGGCGCAGCACCGCGACGCGGTCCGCGACGGCGCGCACATCGGCCATGTTGTGGCTGATGAGGATGACGCCGTGGCCGCGCTCGCGCAGCCGCTCGACGAGGTCGAGGACCTGGGCGGTCTGCTCCACGCCGAGCGCGGCGGTGGGCTCGTCCAGGATGACGATCTTGGGGTCGCCGATCAGGGCGCGGGCGATGGCCACGACCTGGCGCTGACCGCCGGAGAGCGCCGCGACGGGGATGCGGACGCTGGGGATGCGGATGGACAGGGTGTCCAGCAGCTCCTTGGCGCGCTTCTCCATGGCGATCTCGTCGAGGACGGACGCGCTCTTGAGCTCGCTGCCGAGGAAGAGATTGGCGACGACGTCGAGGTTGTCGCAGAGCGCGAGGTCCTGGTAGACGGTGGCGACTCCGAGGTCCTGGGCGTCGTTGGGCCGGTGGATCCTGACCGCGTTGCCCTCCCACTCGATGGCGCCTTCGTCGATGGGGTGGACACCCGAAATGGTCTTGACGAGCGTCGACTTGCCGGCGCCGTTGTCGCCGACCAGGGCGACGACCTCACCGGCGTGGATCTCCAGGTTCACATCGGTGAGCGCCTGGACGGCGCCGAACCGCTTGGAGACTCCGCGCAACGCCAGCACGGGCGTAGCGGACACGTGAATCATCTCCTTCGCCGCCTGTCCGGCGGGGATGGGGGTGCATCTGGCACTTGGGGAGCACAGAGGGGTGCGAGGAGGAGTCCGGCGGCCCCGCCCGCGCTTGCGGGGCGTGAATGGGGCGGGGCGCCGGACCGGTTCAGGAAGGCCGCGGAAGGGGCCTTGCCTGCGGGGGGTGCGGGTACCGGCTGTTACTTGATGCCGGCGGCCTCGCAGGCCGCCTTGTACTCGGCGGTGCAGATGTCCGCGGCCTTGTAGACCTTGTCGGCGATGATCGTGGAGGCGATGTTGTCCTTCGTCACGATCTGCGCGTCGTACAGCTTGGCCGGGATGCCCTTGAACTCACCGGTGAGGGAGTCGACCTTGACCGGGGTGAGGTCGTCGATCTTCTCACCCTTGAGGAGGCGCACCGCGATCTCGGCGGTGGTCTCGGCCTCCGGCTTGATCTGCTTGTAGATCGTGAACGCCTGGTCGCCCTTCAGGATGCGCTGAAGACCGGCGAGCTCGGCGTCCTGGCCGCCGACGGGGACCTTGATGCCCTGCTTGCTGAGGGCGGTGATGATGCCGCCGGCCATGCCGTCGTTGGCGGAGTAGACGCCCTGGAAGCCGCTCTTGCCGAGCGAGTCGATGGCGGCACCCATCTTCTTGTTGGCCTCGTCCGGGGACCAGTCCGGGATGTCCTGCTCGTAGACGACCTTCTTGACCTGCGTGTCGAGGACGCTGTGGGCGCCCTTCTTGAACAGCGGGGCGTTCGGGTCGGTCGGCGAGCCGTTGATCATGACGACGTTGGAGTCCTTGGCCTTGGCGCCGAGCGCCTTGACCAGGCCCTCGCCCTGAAGGCGGCCGATCTTCTCGTTGTCGTAGGACACGTACGCGGAGATGGGTCCCTCGGCGAGCCGGTCGTACGCGACGACCTTGACGCCCTGCTTCTCCGCCTGCTGCACCCAGGACTTCGTCGCCTTGTAGTCGACCGAGTCGAGGATGATCACCTTTACGCCCTGCGTGACGAGGGCGTCGAACTGCTTCTTCTGGGTCTCGGTGTCCTGCGCGGCGTTGTTGTACTGAACCTTGCAGTCACTGCACAGCTGCTCGATCTTCGCCTCGATGATCGGGCGGTCGAAGGTCTCGTAGCGGGTCGTCTTGTTCTCCGGCAGCAGCAGACCGATGGTCTTGCCGTCGCCACCACTTCCGCCGGCGTTGTCGCCGTCGCCCGCCTTGCCACAAGCCGTGAGGGCGGCGGCCATGGAGACCGCTGCCGTGCCTATGACGATGCGTCGCGTCAATGCGTTCATGTGGGTTGCCTCCCTGACGAGGCCGCGACGTTGCGGCCGAGGTGGCTGGAAGTCAACTCGGCCGCACCCTCGCCGTCAAGGAGTAAATTCTTAACGAGATGACAACGGTGCCATCCGTTCTCTAAGTGAACACAGGCGTCGCCGCGGGGAGGGCGCTCTCAAGAAGGGACGAATCACCCATCTCGCTCAGTACGAGGGCGAGGGCGCCGAGGACTTCGGCGCGCCCCCCGAGGGCCCCGGGAGCCACCGAGAGCTGCCGGGCGGCGCTGGGGATGGCATAGCGCGACACCGAGTCCCTGATGGGCGTCAGGACCAGTTCCCCGGCCTCGGCGAGGTCTCCGCCCAGCACGACCCGGCTGGGGTTGAGCAGGTTGCAGAGGTTGGCGACACCACTGCCGATGTGCCGGCCGACGTCCGCGATCACCCGGCGGCAGCCCGGATCGCCCTCCCTGGCCAGCTGCACGACCCGCTCCATGGTCAGGTCGGGGCCGTGGCTGGGCTGGAGGAGCGGCAGCACGTACCGGGCCGCGGTGAAGGTCTCCAGGCAGCCGCGGTTGCCGCAGCGGCAGACCGGGCCGGACTCGTCGAGGGTGATGTGGCCGATCTCGCCGGCGGTGCCGCCGGGCCCCCGGTAGATCTGTCCGTCGATCACCAGGCCGGCGCCGACACCGCTGGCGACCTTGATGTACGCGAGGTCCTTGACGCCGCGCCCGCTGCCCCAGACCAGCTCGCCCAGAGCGCCGAGGTTGGCGTCGTTGTCCACGTACACGGGCACGCCGAGGCGGCCGGAGAGCTCCTGGCTGGGGTTGATGCCGGTCCAGCCCGGCAGGATCGAGGTGGAGCCGAGGGTGCCGGAGGAGACGTCGATCGGCCCGGGGACGCCGAGGCCGACGCCGACCACCTTGTCGGGGCCGATGCCGGTGGTCTCGATCAGCCGTTTGACCAGGCGTTCCGCCCGGTCGAAGCCCTCTTCGGAGGAGGCGTCGACATCGAGCGGCTCCGACTCCTCGGCGAGCACCTGGTGGGCCAGGTTCCCGACGGCGACCCGCAGGTGGGTGTGCCCGAAGTCGACGCCGATGACGATGCCGGCGTCACCGCTGAGCGAGACGGCGCGGGCCCGGCGGCCGCCGGCGGAGGTCGGGGTGACCTCGACGGTGCCGCCGTCCTTGAGCTCGCGGACGATGTTGGAGACCGTGGCCGCGGAGAGGCCGGTGGTCCTTGCGATCTCCGCCTGGGTGAGCGACCCGGCCAAGCGCACCGCGCGTACGACCCGCTCAAGGTTGGCCCGATGCAGAGATGTCTGCGACCCCGGAGTCTCCATCGACTCTCTCACTCCTGCCGTTTTCTCCAACATGTGAACTCTAAGCTGAGCGTTTTGGGTTGGCCTCCGTCAAGACCTTGAGCGTTGCGAAGCTCCGATGAGCACGCAACGTACGGAAAAATCCGAATTATGCGGTATGTCGAGCATAAAAGCCGTCCACCGGTGCACACGGCGCACCGGTGGACGGCTGGTGGACCGTCCGTTGTGTGCTACTTCAGGGCGCCCGCCGTCAGGCCGGACTGGACCTGCCGCTGGAAGATCGAGTAGACGACGAGCACCGGCAGCATGGCGATCATCATGCCGGCCATGAGCGCGCCCCAGTCGTTCTCGTACCCCTGCTGCAGCGCGATCATCGCGAGGCCCTGGGTGAGGACGTACTTGTCCTCCTGCTGGTTGAGCACCATCGGCAGCAGGTACTGGTTCCACTGCCCCAGGAAGTTGAAGATGCCGATGCTGATCAGGCCGGGCTTGGCCATCGGCAGCATCACCTGGAAGAAGGTGCGGGTGTGGGAGGCGCCGTCGATCATGGCCGCCTCCGCCACCGAGGTCGGCAGCGTGCGGAAGAACGCCGTCATGAAGAAGACGGTGAACGGCAGCGAGTAGGCGATGTAGACGAGGATCAGCCCGTGGTAGGTCGCCAGCAGCGAGCTGCCGGGGAAGTCCCGCAGGACGAAGAAGAGCGGGATGACCAGCATGAAGACCGGGAAGGACATGCCGGCGACGAACAGGTAGTAGATGAGCCGGTTCCCGGGGAAGGTGAACCGGGCCAGTACGTAGGCGGCCATGGACCCGAGCACCATCGTGCCGATGACGGAGCCGCCCACGACGACCAGCGTGTTGATGAAGTACTGGCCCATGTTCGCGTCGTTCCACGCGTTGGACCAGTTCTCCCAGTGCAGGACCGTGGGCAGCCCCCACGGGTCGGTCAGGATGCCGTTGCTGTCCTTGAAGGCGCTCCACAGCACCCACAGCAGCGGTACACCGACCATCAGCGCCCACAGGACGAGGATGCCGTGGGAGAAGACGTTGAGGACGCCGCCCTCGGACGTGCGGCCGCCGGTGGGCCCGAGCTTCCGGGTGACGGTGGCGGGGGTCTCCCGCTTGGCCACCGCTTCGATTTCTTCGGTCGTCATCCGCCCGTACCCCTAGTACTCGATCCGCTCGCGGCGCCCGAGGCGCATCGCGAGCACGGCGAAGGTCATCGTGACAATGAGCATCGCGACGCCCATGGCGGAGGCATAGCCGAACTGGCTGTCGCGGAACGCCGTCAGATAGAGCCTGAGCGGCATGACGTCGGTGGCGCCGTCCGGACCGCCCATGTTCACCGACATGATCTGGACCAGCGCGAACGCGTCCAGGGCGATGATGCCCATGTACACCCAGCCGGTCTGGACCGTGTCCCACAGCAGCGGCAGGGTGATCTTGAAGAAGGTGTCGAAGCGGCTGGCGCCGTCGAGCAGGGCCGCCTCGTAGATGTCCCGGGGGATGGAGGCCATCGCCGCGGAGAACAGCACCACGTAGAACCCGACGTGGCCCCAGACCATGACCGCGCTGATGCACCACAGCGCGAGGCTCTTCTCGCCCAGCCAGGCGTTCTGCAGGGCGTCCAGCCCGACCGCGCCGAGCAGGGAGTTCAGCATGCCGTCGTCCGGGTCGGGGTTGTAGATGTTGAACCAGATGACGGCGATGATCGTGATCGAGATGACCTGCGGGAAGAAGAAGACGAACTTGTAGAACCGCGAGCCGGCCACACCGGTGATGACCTCGTTCTTGCGCCGTCTGCCGCCCACGTTGAGCATGAAGGCGAAGAAGAGGCCGAGCCCGAGCGTGACCACTGGGACGAGCGCCAGCATGTAGACGTTGTGGCGCAGCGCGTTCCAGAAGTCGTCGCTCTCCCAGAGCTTGGAGAAGTTGTCCAGGCCCGTGAACCTCGCGGTGCCCACCAGGCCGGACCAGTCGGTCATGGAGATCTGGAAGGCCTGGACGAACGGCGACACCACGAAGACGCCGTAGATGATCAGAGGCAGGGCCAGGAAGCCCACGATGAATCGGTACTTGCCGTGTTGCACGGTGCTCCCCGGCCCTTCCCTCGTCCGGTCGAACTGTCGGGTCAGGCGGTGCGCTTGAACTTGGTGACGGAATCGTCCTTGGCCACCTTGTCGCATTCCACCTGGGTCTTCTTGATCCAGTCGGCGGCCTTCAGCTCCCCCGCGAGCAGCTGGCCGGTCAGTCCACCGATCTTCTCGTCGGTGAGCGCGGGGTACCACTCCTGCAGCTGAAGGCTGATCAGGTTGTCCCCCGCCTCCTTGAACACCTTGCTGGCGGAGGCGAGGCCGGGCGAGAGGGTCATGCCCTGGGTGGCGTCCATGACACACGTCAGCGACTTCACCTTCCGGGCGAAGTTCTGCGCGTGCTTCTTGGAGAGCATGATGCGCAGCAGCTCCATACCGCCGACCGGGTTCTTTCCCTTGCTGGCGACGATGTACGGCTCGCTCGGCTCGGCGCGCAGGGTGCCGTGCGGCATCTTGTCGCCGGTGCCGTCGAAGAGCGCGCCGACGGCCATGCCGAAGTCCTTCGGCGTGGTCGGCGCGGCCTCGTTCTCGACCCAGGAGCCGTTGGGGATGAAGACGGCCTTGCCCTTGTTCCAGGCGGTCTGGGACTGGATGTGGGTCAGGCCCTGGCTGCCTTCGAGGAAGTACTTCTTGGCGGCCAGCTCCTCGTAGTGCTCGATGACCTCCTTGACCGCGTCACTCTTGGTCCAGGCGTTCGGCTCCAGGTTGTCGATGGCGATCCACCCCTCCATGCCGCCGATCTTGGCGATCTGGGCGAAGAGGTTGAAGTGCACGTAGTAGGGGAATTTGCCGGCGTACGTCCAGGGGGCGATGCCCGCCTTCTTGATCTCGCCGCAGAGCGTGACCATCTCGGACAGCGTCTTGGGGTAGGCCCAGCCCTTGGAGTCGAGGAGCTTCCGGGAGTACCAGGTGCCGTAGATGGTGAAGGCGTAGTACAGCACGTCGAAGGTGTCGCCGTGCTTGCCCTTCTCGATGGTGCTGGGGTGGATCGTGTCCCGGATCTTCTTGTTCGGGTCGTCGATCGAGGCGGCGTCGAGCAGCTCGGCGAGGTCGTGGAGCTGGCCCTGGGTGGACAGCTTGTTCATGTCCAGGTGGTCGGCGCCGGCGTTGTCGATGACGTCCGGCGGGTTGCCGCCGGCGAACCGCGGGGTGAGCTTGGGCCCCACCTGCTGGGTGCCCGTGTGCTTGACGTCCGCCCCGTAGGTGGCCTTGAAGTCGGCCTCCGCGTCCCTGGCGTACTCGTCACCGAGGCCGCCCTTGAAGATGAACGCCTCCAGAGGGGCACCCTGCTTCACCCCGAGCGGGTTCTTCGCGGACTTCTCCCCGCCGGGGGCCTTGGTCTCCTTCTCGCTGGTACCGCCGCCACCGGTGGCACAGGCGGACAGGAAGCTCATGGTCGGGACGGTGATCAGGCCGAGCGCGGCGGACCGCTTGATCAGATCGCGGCGGCCGAAGCCGCCGTCGTTGCGGGCGGACGTGGATCCCATGCTCAAGTCCTCGCCTTCTCCAGGACGCAGGCGGTGTACCGGTCGCCCGTCCGGCTCGCCTGAGGCGAAGGGCCCCGCCACCGCGGTCAGTTGCTGGGTCGTGCAGGTGCTGGGTCATTCAGTGCCGGCTCATGCCGGTCCGCAGTGAGGACAGCCACTCGGACGCCGACAGGTATAGTCCACTTCGCGTCAACTGGGCAAGATCGAAAGCAACTTCGCCCGGGAGTCTTTCCCGAGTTGAGACCTGCGGGAAATGCAGAACGAACCGGTCCGCATTCCCCGCCACCACTCTCGACAGAATGACTGAATCCAGCCTTCCGCTCCCGCCAACACCCTTGACACCCCACACCACTTACTCCCTACTGGTTCCTGCGCAGCTCGCTTGACAACGTTGTCCGGCATTCGGCAGGAGGCATGACACGGGATGCGGTGCAGACCAGGACCTCGTGACGGACACCCCCGAACGGCCGCCCTCGTGGCGGCCGCTTCTCTGCTCGTGGCGGCGACGCCGTCGGCCGCGCACGCCCTCTCCGCCCAACCGGCCGCCGTCGAACGGGAGTTCTTCTCCTCCTTCGAGGCGGACGAAGCCCCGCCGGACTGGCGCAACACCGTGGACACGGACGCCGCCGGCCGGAAGCGGGCGTCCGGAGTCGACGGTGCCTTCGCCTCCGGAATACCGGGAAACGTCACCGACAAGGTGAACGGGCTGCGCGCCAGCGGGGAGAACACCGGAGCCGGGGAGACCAAGGAGAATCTGGTCGACCTCCAGCCCTCCACCAAATGGCTCACCTTCGCCCCCACCGGCTGGGTGGAATTCGACCTGGAAGAACCGGCCAAGGTGGTGACGTACGCCCTGACGTCGGCGAACGACCACGCCCCCCGGGACCCCGAGGAGTGGACGCTCAAGGGGTCGACGGACGGCAAGGAGTGGCAAGTCCTGGACACCCGCTCCGGGCAGACTTTCGAGAAGCGCTTCCAGACGAAGACGTACGACTTCGACAACGCAACGGCGTACGCGCATTATCGGCTGGAGATGACGAGGAATCACGGCGCCGCGGACATCCTTCAGCTCGCCGACGTTCAGTTCTCGAACGGTGACACCTCTCCCCCGGCCCCGCAGGACATGCGCTCGCACGTCGACCGCGGGCCGGCCGGCTCCCCGACGGCCAAGGCGAACGCCGGCTTCACCGGTACGCGGGCGCTGAGGTACGCCGGTACGCACCGGCCGGACCGACGCGCTTACTCGTACAACAAGATCTTCGACGTGCACACGGCCGTGGGCCGCGACACCGAGCTGTCGTACCGGATCTTCCCCGCCATGGCGGAGACCGACCTCAACTACCCGGCGACGAACGTGTCGGTGGACCTGGCCTTCACCGACGGGACGTATCTGAGTGAGCTGCGGGCCGTCGACAGCCACGGCGGAGCGCTGACCCCGCGGGGCCAGGGCGCGGCGAAGCGGCTCTACGTCAACCAGTGGAACCACGTCAGCGCGGCCATCGGTACGGTCGCGGCGGGCCGCACGGTGGACCGGATCCTCGTCGCGTACGACGCGCCGAAGGGACCGGGGAGGTTCCAGGGCTGGGTGGACGACGTCTCACTGAAGCGCCGGGCACCCGAGAAGCCGCCCGGCCGGCCCTCCGACTACGCCTCCACGGTGCGCGGCACCCACTCCAGTGGCTCCTTCTCCCGCGGCAACACCTTCCCCGCGACCGCCGTGCCGCACGGCTTCAACTTCTGGACGCCGGTGACCAACGCCGCGTCCAAGAGCTGGCTGTACGAGTACGCCCGCGGGAACGACGCCGGCAATCTGCCGACCGTGCAGGCGTTCAGCGCCAGCCATGAGCCGAGCCCCTGGATGGGTGACCGGCAGACCTTCCAGCTGATGCCGTCGGCCGCCGCCGGCGCCCCGCCGGCCGGCCGGAACGAGCGCGCGCTGCCGTTCCGCCACGAGCGGGAGGTGGCGAAGCCGCACTACTACGGCGTGACGTTCGAGAACGGGCTGAAGGCCGAGATGACCCCGACCGATCACGCGGCGATGATGCGGTTCACCTATCCGGGCGACAACGCCTCGGTCGTCTTCGACAACGTCACGGAGGAGGGCGGGCTGACGCTCGACGCCGCGGGCTCGTCCTTCACCGGCTTCTCGGACGTCAAGAGCGGGCTGTCCACCGGCGCCACGCGGATGTTCGTGTACGGCGTCTTCGACGCGCCGGTCACCGGCGCCGCGTCGGCCGGCGTCCGGGGACATCTGCGCTTCGACGCCGGGGCGGACCGCACGGTGACCCTGCGCATCGGGACCTCGCTGATCGGCGTCGACCAGGCGAAGAGGAACCTGGCGGCGGAGATCCCGGCGGGAACGGGCTTCGAACACGTCCGGAGCCGGGCGCAGGGCGCCTGGGACGACATCCTCGGCCGGGTGGAGGTCGAGGGCGCCACGCGCGACCAGCTGGTGACCCTCTACTCCAGCCTCTACCGGCTGTACCTCTACCCCAACTCGGGATTCGAGGAGGTCGACGGCAAGGACCGGTACGCCAGCCCCTTCTCGCCGCAGACCGGCCCGGACACACCGACCCGCACCGGGGCGAAGATCGTCGACGGCAGGGTCTACGTCAACAACGGCTTCTGGGACACCTACCGCACGACCTGGCCGGCCTACTCCTTCCTCACCCCCGGCAAGGCGGGCGAGCTGGTCGACGGCTTCGTGCAGCAGTACAAGGACGGCGGCTGGATCTCCCGCTGGTCGTCACCCGGTTACGCCGATCTGATGACCGGCACCTCCTCGGACGTCGCGTTCGCCGACGCGTACGTCAAGGGCGTGGACTTCGACGCGGAGGCGGCGTACGAGGCGGCGCTGAAGAACGCGACGGTGGTGCCTCCCGGCAAGGGCGTGGGGCGCAAGGGCATGGAGACGTCCCCCTTCGTCGGCTACGCCTCGACCGAGACCCACGAGGGGCTGTCCTGGTCGCTGGAGGGCTACCTGAACGACTACGGCCTGGCGAGGATGGCGGCCGCCCTGCACAAGAAGACCGGGAAGGACCGCTACCGGGCGGAGGCGGAGTACTTCCTGAACCGGGCCCGCAACTACGTCACGCTCTTCGACAGGAAGGCCGGCTTCTTCCAGGGCCGGAACGCGAAGGGCGACTGGCGGGTGCCGAGCGAGTCGTACGACCCGAGGATTTGGGGCCACGACTACACCGAGACCAACGGCTGGGGCTACGCGTTCACCGCCCCACAGGACAGCCGCGGCCTGGCCAACCTGTACGGCGGCCGCGCCGGTCTGGCCGAGAAGCTCGACACGTACTTCTCGACGCCGGAGACGGCGAGCCCGGAGTTCGTCGGCTCGTACGGCAGCGTCATCCACGAGATGACCGAGGCCCGTGATGTGCGGATGGGGATGTACGGCCACTCCAACCAGGTGGCCCACCACGTCACGTACATGTACAACGCGGCCGGGCGCCCCTGGAAGACGCAGGAGAAGGTCCGCGAGGTCCTCTCCCGCCTCTACACCGGAAGCGAGATCGGCCAGGGTTACCACGGCGACGAGGACAACGGCGAGCAGTCCGCCTGGTACCTGTTCTCCGCGCTCGGGTTCTACCCGCTGGTGATGGGCGGCGGGGAGTACGCGATCGGCTCGCCGCTGTTCACCAGGGCGACCGTGCGCATGGACAACGGCGCGAAGCTGGTGGTCAGGGCGCCCAGGAACAGCACGCGCAACATCTATGTGCAGGGGGTACGGGTCAACGGCAAGCGCTGGACGTCGACGGCGCTCCCCCACTCGCTGCTCGCGCGGGGCGGCACGCTGGAGTTCGACATGGGGCCGGGGCCGTCGGCGTGGGGCACGGCGCCGGGCGCCGCGCCGGTCTCGATCACCACGGACGACCGGGTGCCGTCGCCCCGCCGGGACGTGCTGGACGGGCCCGGTGAGCTGTTCGACGACACCTCGGCGACCGCTGCCTCGGTGGAGGGCGTGGAGCTGCCGGTGCCGGCCGGCACCCGGGCGGTGCAGTACACCCTGACGTCGTCGGCCCGGGACAGGGCCCCGGCGGGCTGGGTGCTGCAGGGCTCGCGGGACGGTACTTCCTGGCGGGACCTGGACCGGCGGTCCGGAGAGTCGTTCGCCTGGGACCGCCAGACCAGGGTGTTCACGATCGCACGGCCCGGTGCGTACGACCGGTACCGGCTGGTGCCGGACGCGGTCTCGACGCTGGCGGAGGTCGAACTGCTGAGGTAGCCGCAGGACCCCATGCGGAAGGGCCGCACCCCCGTCGCCGGGGGTGCGGCCCTTCCGTGTGCCGGGTCCGGTCAGTTGCGGATCAGGTTGCGCAGCACGTACTGCATGATGCCGCCGTTGCGGTAGTAGTCGGCCTCACCGGGGGTGTCGATGCGGACGACCGCGTCGAACTCGACACCGGTGTCGGTGGTGACCTTGACCGTGCGCGGCGTGGTGCCGTCGTTCAGCTCGGTGACGCCGGAGATGGAGAAGGTCTCCTCGCCGGTCAGGCCGAGCGACTGGGCCGATGCGCCCTCCGGGAACTGGAGCGGCAGGACGCCCATGCCGATGAGGTTCGAGCGGTGGATGCGCTCGTACGACTCGGCGATGACGGCCTTGACGCCGAGGAGCGCGGTGCCCTTGGCGGCCCAGTCGCGGGAGGAGCCGGAGCCGTACTCCTTGCCCGCGAGGATCACCAGCGGGATGCCGGCGGCCTGGTAGTTCTGGGAGGCGTCGTAGATGAAGGAGACCGGGCCGCCCTCGACGGTGAAGTCGCGGGTGAAGCCGCCCTCGGTGCCCGGCGCGATCTGGTTGCGCAGGCGGATGTTGGCGAACGTACCGCGAATCATGACCTCGTGGTTGCCGCGGCGGGAACCGTACGAGTTGAAGTCGCGGCGCTCGACGCCGTGCTCGGTGAGGTACTTGCCGGCCGGGGTGTCGGCCTTGATCGCACCGGCCGGGGAGATGTGGTCGGTGGTGACCGAGTCGCCCAGCTTCGCCAGCACGCGGGCGCCGGCGATGTCGGAGACCGGGGTGGTCTCCATGGTCATGCCCTCGAAGTACGGGGGCTTGCGCACGTAGGTGGACTGCGGGTCCCACTCGAAGGTGTTGCCGGTCGGGATCGGCAGCGCCTGCCACTGGGCGTCGCCCGCGAAGACGTCCTGGTAGGACTTGTTGAACATGTCCTCGCCGATGGCGTTGGCGACGACGTCGTTGACCTCGGCCTCGGTCGGCCAGATGTCCTTGAGGAAGACCGGGTTGCCCTCGGTGTCGGTGCCGATGGCGTCCTTGGTGATGTCCACCTTCATGGAGCCCGCGATGGCGTACGCGACGACCAGCGGCGGGGAGGCCAGGTAGTTCATCTTGACGTCGGGGTTGATCCGGCCCTCGAAGTTGCGGTTGCCGGAGAGCACCGAGGTGACCGCGAGGTCGTGCTCGTTGATCGCCTTCGAGATCTCCTCGTCCAGCGGACCGGAGTTGCCGATGCAGGTGGTGCAGCCGTACCCGACGAGGTTGAAGCCCATCTTGTCGAGGTACGGGGTCAGGCCGGCCTTGTCGAAGTAGTCGGTGACGACCTTCGAGCCCGGGGCCAGGGTGGTCTTGACCCACGGCTTGCGGGTCAGGCCCTTCTCGACCGCCTTCTTGGCCACGAGCGCCGCGGCGACCATGACGTAGGGGTTCGAGGTGTTGGTGCAGGAGGTGATCGCGGCGACGGTGACGGCGCCGTGGTCGATCTCGAAGGAGGAGCCGTCGGCCAGGGTGACCAGGGTGGGCTTCGACGGGGCGCCGTTCGGGTGGTTGGCCGGGGCGTCGGAGGCCGGGAAGGACTCCTTGCCCGCCTCGTCCACGTCGTCCACGTAGTTGCGGACGTCCTGGGCGAACTGCTCGGCGGCGTTGGCCAGGACGATGCGGTCCTGCGGGCGCTTCGGGCCGGCGATGGACGGGACGACCGTGGAGAGGTCGAGCTCCAGCTTCTCGGAGAAGTCCGGCTCGGCGGCCGGGTCCAGCCAGAGGCCCTGCTCCTTGGCGTACGCCTCGACGAGCGCCACCTGCTGCTCGGAGCGGCCGGTGAGCTTGAGGTAGTTCAGGGTCTCGCCGTCGATCGGGAAGATCGCGGCGGTGGAGCCGAACTCGGGCGACATGTTGCCGATGGTGGCGCGGTTCGCGAGGGAGGTGGCAGCGACGCCCTCACCGTAGAACTCGACGAACTTGCCGACGACGCCGTGCTTGCGCAGCATCTCGGTGATGGTGAGCACGAGGTCGGTGGCGGTGGTGCCGGTGGGCAGCTCGCCGGTCAGCTTGAAGCCGACGACGCGCGGGATCAGCATGGAGACCGGCTGGCCGAGCATCGCGGCCTCGGCCTCGATGCCGCCGACGCCCCAGCCGAGCACACCGAGGCCGTTGACCATGGTGGTGTGCGAGTCGGTGCCGACGAGGGTGTCGGGGTACGCCTGGCCGTTGCGGACCAT
Source organism: Streptomyces sp. STAM6 (assembly GCF_054963715.1). Classification (NCBI taxonomy): domain Bacteria; kingdom Bacillati; phylum Actinomycetota; class Actinomycetes; order Kitasatosporales; family Streptomycetaceae; genus Streptomyces; species Streptomyces sp. STAM6. The sequence continues at coordinate 15,406 of NZ_JBUEFZ010000017.1, forward strand.
GACGGTGCGGGCCAGGTGCTCGATGTTGACCTGGTGGACGATGCCGGTGCCGGGCGGGACGACCTTGAACTCGTCGAAGGCGGTCTGGCCCCAGCGCAGGAACTGGTAGCGCTCCTTGTTGCGGCCGTACTCCAGCTCGACGTTCTGGGTGAACGCGTCCTTGGTGCCGAACTTGTCGGCGATGACGGAGTGGTCGATGACCAGCTCGGCCGGGGCCAGCGGGTTGATCTTCGCCGGGTCGCCGCCCAGCTCCTTCACGGCCTCACGCATGGTGGCGAGGTCCACGACACACGGCACACCGGTGAAGTCCTGCATGATCACGCGGGCCGGGGTGAACTGGATCTCCTGGCTCGGCTGGGCCTGCGAGTCCCAGTTGCCGAGGGCCCGGATGTGGTCGGCGGTGATGTTCGCGCCGTCCTCGGTGCGGAGCAGGTTCTCCAGGAGCACCTTGAGGCTGTAAGGGAGGCGCGCGGAGCCCTCGACCTTGTCCAGCCTGAAGATCTCGTACGACTCGTCGCCCACGCGCAGCGTGCTGCGGGCGTCGAAGCTGTTCGCCGACACGACAGTCTCCTTCATCAATGTGCGCGTACTGACCGCATCCTGCCGCTACGGCTCCTCGCCGATCCGCTAAGGTAAGACTTAGTTAGGTAACCCTTACCGGCTGGCGCGGCTGCGGTGCGTCTTTCGGCAGATATCTCGATGTCGAGATAACTCTAGTACATGACCGCAGATCGGTCATGCCCGAGCCGCGCCGGACCGGCTTCGGGTCGGGTTCTCGCCGGCCCCTCCCCCGCTCAGCCCTCCGCCGGAGCCGGCACGAGGCCGTCCTCGACCAGCCCGGCGAGCACCGCCTCGCCCAGCGCGTGCACCGCCGACTGCGGCCGCACCATCACCGTGAACTCCTTGATGCGGCCACTCTCGTCGAAGTGCAGCAAATCGATGCCATGGATCCGCTTGCCGTTCACGACGGTCCGGAAGAGCAGCACGGCCGCGGGCGCCTCGGCGCCGTCGGCGCTCGTCTCCGCCGCACCGGCGAACTCTCCGACGTAGTGGAAGTCCTCGAAGACGCGCAACAGCACACCGAAGAGGCCCAGGACCATGGGCTTCCCTTCGAAGGGCGTGAACTTCACCGGGCTGTAGAGCCGGATGTCATCGGTGAACAGTTCGCCAAGGGCGGCGAGGTCGCGGCTCTCGACGGCAGCACGGAAGCGGTCGGCGGTCATGGGTTCCCCTCATCTCATACTCAAAAAAGTGACTAGTCAGATTCTTGAGTACCATGGGGGCACAGCCCGGCGGAAGAGGGACGCGAGAAGCGCCGGGGCGAGGGAAGGAGCGCGATGGCCCTGCGTCACGCCGTACTGGCGGCCCTGCTGGACGAGGAGCTCAGCGGCTACCAGCTCGCCAAGGCGTTCGACCTCGGCGTGGCGAACTTCTGGCACGCGCTGCCGCAGCAGCTGTACGCGGAGCTGGCGAAGCTGGAGGCGGACGGACTGGTCGCCGGCCGCGAGGTCGTGCAGGACACCCGGCCCAACAAGCGACTGTTCCGCGTCACCCACGAGGGGCTCGCCGAGCTGGAACGGTTCGCCGCCGCCGCTTCCAAGCACTCGTTCATGCGCGACGACCTGCTGGTCAAGGTCCAGGCGGCCGACCACGTCGACCCCGGACCGCTGATCGAGCAGCTGCTGGAGCGCGCGGCGGCCGCGGAGGCGAAGGCCGAGTTGTTCGGCTCGCTGCTGCGGCGCATGCGGGGCGATCGGAGCGAATCGGAATTCCTGCGCGAAAGCACGCGTATCGGTCCTTATGTGACGTGCCTGCGGGGACTCGCCTTCGAGGAGGGCAATCGCGACTGGTGCCGGCGCACCGCGGCGATCCTGCGGGACAGGCGGTCCGCCGCCGGTTCGTGAACGGCATCCGGCTCGTTCGGCCGCACCCCGATTGCCGGGCAAAGGGGATACAAGGAGCATCGAAGACATGTTCAGCGGCGCACACGTCATCCTCTACAGCCAGGACGCCGACGCGGACCGGGCCTTCCTGAAAGACGTGTTGGGTTTCGACCACGTCGACGCCGGGCGCGGCTGGCTCATCTTCCGGCTACCTCCGGCCGAGGTCGCCGTACACCCGGCGGCCGGAGAACCCAGACATGAGTTCTATCTCATGTGCGACGACATCCGGGCCACCCTGCGGAAGTTGACCGACCGTGGGGCGGAGGTCGCCCAGTCGCCCAGTGACCAGGGGTGGGGGGTACTCGCCACGGTGCGGCTGCCGAGCGGCGCCCAACTGCCGCTCTACGAACCCCGACACCCCACCGCCCACGGCCTGTCACCCTGATGGAGTACCCGGCAGGCAGTCACATCTCATATCTGAGATAGCCTGCCTCCATGGCAGACGACTACCTCGTACGCATCGGCAAGCTCATCCGTGATGCCCGGCAACACCGCGGCTGGACGCAGACACAGCTCGCCGAAGCGCTGGCCACCAGCCAGAGCGCGGTCAACCGCATCGAGCGCGGCAACCAGAACATCAGCCTTGAGATGATCGCGCGCATCGGTGAAGCGCTCGACAGCGAGATCGTGTCGCTCGGTTACGCCGGGCCCATGCATCTGCGTGTGGTCGGCGGCCGCCGGCTCTCCGGCGCCATCGACGTCAAGACGAGCAAGAACGCGTGTGTGGCGCTGCTCTGCGCCTCACTGCTGAACAAGGGTCGCACGGTGCTGCGGCGCGTCGCCCGCATCGAAGAGGTCTACCGGCTCCTGGAGGTGCTGGGCTCCATCGGTGTCCGCACCCGCTGGATCAACGACGGGATGGACCTGGAGATCGCCCCGCCCGCGCGGCTGGACATGGAGGCCATCGACGCCGAGGCCGCCCGCCGCACCCGCTCGATCATCATGTTCCTCGGGCCGCTGCTGCACCGGCTGCCGCAGTTCAAGCTCCCCTACGCCGGTGGCTGCGACCTCGGTACGCGCACCATCGAGCCGCACATGATCGCGCTGCGCCGGTTCGGTCTCGACATCACCGCGACGGAGGGGCTCTACCACGCGCGGGTCGACCGCGAGGTCACTCCGGACCGCCCGATCGTGCTGACCGAGCGCGGCGACACGGTGACCGAGAACGCGCTGCTGGCCGCCGCCCGCCACAACGGCACCACCGTCATCCGCAACGCCTCGTCGAACTACATGGTCCAGGACCTGTGCTTCTTCCTGGAGGCGCTGGGCGTACGGGTGGACGGCATCGGTACGACCACGCTGACCGTCCACGGCGTGCCGCACATCGACGTCGACGTCGACTACTCCCCCTCCGAGGACCCGGTCGAGGCGATGAGCCTGCTGGCCGCCGCCGTCGTCACGGAATCCGAGCTGACGATCCGCCGGGTGCCGATCGAGTTCCTGGAGATCGAGCTCGCGGTACTGGAGGAGATGGGCCTCGACCACGACCGCTCGCCGGAGTACAACGCGGACAACGGCCGCACGCGGCTGGTCGACCTCACCGTACGGCCCTCCAAGCTGGAGGCGCCGATCGACAAGATCCACCCGATGCCCTTCCCGGGCCTGAACATCGACAACGTGCCGTTCTTCGCGGCCATCGCCGCCGCGGCCCAGGGCCAGACCCTGATCCACGACTGGGTCTACGACAACCGGGCGATCTACCTGACCGACCTCAACCGCCTGGGCGGGCGCCTGCAACTGCTCGACCCGCACCGGGTCCTCGTCGAGGGCCCCACCCGCTGGCGCGCGGCCGAGATGATGTGCCCGCCGGCCCTGCGGCCCGCGGTGGTGGTACTGCTGGCGATGATGGCGGCGGAGGGCACCTCGGTGCTCCGCAACGTCTACGTCATCAACCGCGGTTACGAAGACCTGGCGGAGCGCCTGAACTCGGTGGGCGCGCAGATCGAGATCTTCCGCGACATCTGAGCAGCCTCAGATACAACGCCGCTCATCCCCTCCTGACTTGCACGTATGCGAGCCAGGAGGGGATTCGTCGGCGTCTGTGGGACTTGTCTGGGACTTTGGGTCGGGATCGGGAGATTACCGGCCCCCGGAGCCTGGGGACGCTTGGTCGGTGCTCCATGTGATGCGTCATCGGAATCATGCGGAACAGCCACCCAATCGGAGAAGACCCGGTACAACGAGCTGTCTCCAACTCGGGATGCGCGGCCGTGCGCCCCATGCACCGGCTCAGGTATCCGAGAAGCTTCCAGAAGGCACACTGCCCTGACGCGACATTGCTGAGCCGTGAAGCATGCGCCGAGCCAGCGCGTCGATCTCGGCAAGCAACCCCGCGGACTGCTGCTCCAAGTCAATGGCGTGCTGGTGGAGGACTGTACCGGTATGCCGCACACGGTGGCTGATGTGTGGAGCGTTACCCTTCGCGTACACCAGGTGCCCCTCCGACAGACCCAGGGCAGTGCAGTAGGCCAGCATTTGGTAGAGGTCCTCATTCGGAAAGCCGGGTTTTCTGCGGGCCTTGTACTTGGCGTCCGCGACGATCAGTGGGGTGCCGGACTCTCCGTACCAGACGAAATCAGGTCGCAGGCGGATCGCATCCTCTTCGTCCATGTGGATGTTCCGGGCCTGGAGGACACTTCTGCCACCGTAGGGGCGCATGGCCTCCCGTAGTGCCGTACAGATGAAGTCCTCATAGATGCCATTCATGTCGAACAGAAATCCGTTCATGCGCAGCTGCCCGGGCAGGTGCTCGGCCGACCCTCCCCTCAGCACCGCCTCGGAGAGGTGGAGTGCCGGGTGATAGCGGGTGTTGAGCCGCGTCGGATGCCAAAAGGGTGGTGTCTTCCCCCGGGTGAGCGGTGTGATGTCCACCAGCCGCGCTGTTCGGCACCACGGGCTGGTGCCAGGACCTGGCCGACGCCGCGCAGACCCACGGCGCCACGCTGGTCGAGGAGTTCCTCGCCCTGTTCCCAGGTGGCGGCGACGATGCCGACGGTGGGGTGTCGCCGTACGCGGCGGACGAGCTCAGGGCGTACGCCACCGGCGGCATCGTCCGGGCACTGCAGGAGGCGGAGGAGGACTGGACCGGCCGGCGCGAGGAGCTCCGGCGCAGGATCGCCGCGATCGACGAGGCCGCCGAGCACCTGGTCCGCACGGACGTCGTCCAGGACCGCGAACGCCGGGAACTGCTCGCCGAACGGCGCAGCGCGGGCGACCTGCTGCGGGAACTCAGCCAGTCGAGTGCGCACGGCACCCTGGTGGAGCTCGGACTGCTGCCGAACTACAGCCTCACCGACACCACTACGCAACTGGAAGCGACGCTGTACTGGACGGAGACGCCGGACGACGAGGACATCCGGTCCGAGAACCCCGCGGGGGACCCGGCCAAGCGGGTGTATCGCAGCGAGACGCGGGACTACGAACGCTCCCGCAAGCTCGCCCTGACCGAACTGGCCCCCGGGAACAGCTTCTACGTCAACGGCTACCGGCACGTGGTGCGCGCGCTCGACGTCGGGACCCCGGACCGCCGCGCCTGGGCCGAGTGGCGGCTCTGCCCGGCGTGCGGGTACGTCCGTACGCACGACGCCAGGAAGGACACCAGCCCGTGTCCCCGTTGCGGAGGGCGGGAGATCGCCGACGCGGGCTGCGTGCAGTACGTGCTCCAGCCGCGGCGCGTCGTCTCCCGTGACAAGCGGGACGACGCCCGGGTGCGGGACGACCGCGACGAGCGGGACCGCCGGCACTACGCGGTGCTGACGACGGTCGACGTCGACCCGGAGCGGATCACCCCCGGGTCGTGGCGGCACGAGACGGCCGTCTTCGGCGTGGACTTCACGCGGCACGCGAAGATCCGCACGCTCAACCTGGGTCTCGACCGGGAGGAGGGCAGCAGCACCGTGCCGCTCGCCGGCGCGGACGTGCGGCTCAACCCCTTCTACGTGTGCACCAGTTGCGGCGGCGCGACGGCCGAGGGCCGTCCGGTCGTGGACGTGCCCCAGCACGCGCTGACGGACTCGGGCGCGGCGAGCACCGCGGCCGCCGCCCACCACCTGCTGTGGTGTCCGCGCCGCCGCACCAGGGAAACCCCGGCGGCCGGACCGGCCGAGCAGCAGGGCAAGGGTGAGGACGTGCCGCTGCTGCTCGCGCACGAGCTCACCACGGAGGCGGTGCGCATCCTGCTGCCCGCGTCCGTGGCCCGCGCCAAGGAGCGCCTCGCGTCGTTCACGGCGGCGCTGTTCGCGGGCATCGCGGCGCAGTACGGCGGCGATCCCGACCACATCGACATCGCCGAGGCGACGATGCCCGACCACCTGGGCGCCGACGGCTCCGACTGGCCGCGGCGCTTCCTCGTGGTCTACGACCGCCTCCCCGGAGGCACCGGCTATCTGCACCGGCTCGCGTCCGCCGACGGCTTCCGGAACGTGCTGCTCAAGGCGCGGGACGTCATCGAGGACTGCGGGTGCCGCGAGAAGGGTCTCGACGGCTGCCACCAGTGCCTGCTGCGGCGCGTGCCGGCGGCCGACTACGACAAGGTCAGCCGCAACGAGGTGCGGCAGATGCTGGAGGACCTCCTCGGCGAGGACGGTTCACGCTGGCGGACGTCCCCCGTCGCGACGACCCGGCACATTCCGCTGGAGCGGCAGGCCGAGAGCGATCTGGAGATCCTGTTCATCGAGACGCTCCAGGAGTGGGCGAGGCTCGCCGATTCCGGGGCCACCGCCGACGCGTACACCACGTCGGCCGGCACGTACGCGCTCGACCTGCGGCTGACGAGTGACGACGGGGCGACGGTGAGCTGGCGGGTCTCGCAGCAGCGCGCGCTGGACGGCACCCGGCCCGACATACTTCTCGAGCGCCTCGACGCGCCCGGCCCTCGCGTCGCGGTGTACCTCGACGGCTTCGCCTATCACGCGACCCCGGAGCACAACCGGCTGGCCGACGACGCCACCAAGCGGACAGGTCTGCGCAGCGAGGGCCTGCGGGTGTTCCAACTGTCGTACGACGACGTCAAGGAATGGCGCGAGCGCGTACGGGACACCGGATACGCGGCGGCGGGCCCGGCCGACCCGGTCTGGCAGCCCTACCCCGCGGACGCGCAGAACCGCGCACGCGACTATTACAGCCGCATCGGCGGAGGACTGCCCGGCGAACTGTCCGACGCCGTCTGGGTCAACCCCGCCCGGCTCCTGCTCGCCTATCTGCGGGCGCCCGACGCCGCACGCTGGCAGCGGCGGGCCGAAGCCGCCGCCGCGGGACTCGTCGGCGCGGCCGGCGTCCGCGCCACCGCCCTCGGGACGGACGGCCTCGGGCCGGCCCTGCTGTCGGCGCTGGGCGGCGGGACGGTCACGGGTCAGGCGGGACCGGTCCGGCTCGTGTACGGGCCCGACGCCTCCGGCTGTCGACTCGTCCTCGCCGCGGACGGCCGGCGTACCCCGCCCGTATGGACGGGCCTGACCGTGCTCGACGACAGCACCGAGGCCATGGCCGACGCGCGGGCCCACCGGAGGCGCTGGCGGGCCTGGTTGTACTGGAGCAACGTGCTGCAGTTCCTGGACCACGCGGGCGGCGACAGCGCCCAGCTCACCACGAGCCTCGTCGACGGCTTCGCCACCGAAGCGCTGACCGTGACCGGCGGCGAGGGATGGCTGCAGTCCGCCCGGACCGAGATCCCCCGGGAGGAGTCGGCACCGGTCGCGGCCGAGGCGGCGGCGGTCGAGGTCGGCGCCGTCCGGGAGGGCACACCCGCGGCCGCGGTCGCCGTAGCCGCGGCCTCCGCCGGAGTGACGGCAGCGGCCGCCGAGCCGGTCGCGGCAACGGCGACCGGTCAGGACCCGGGCTGGGACCCGGTGCTCAAATTCCTCGATCCCGACGAGGTGGGCCTGGCCGAGCTGGCCCTGGCCCTGGCGGAGGCCGGGGTGCCCGCGCCGGAGGACGGTTACGAGCTCGACGAGCGGGGCTGGCAGGCCGAACTTGCCTGGCCCGCGGCCCGCGTCGGCGTGGTCCTCGCCGCCCGCGACGACGGCCCGGAACCTGACCACGAGGCCGCGGACCGGGACAAGGCCTTCGCGGCGGCCGGCTGGGACGTCCGTACGGCGACGGCCTGGGACGCTGCCGAACTGGCCGCCCGCCTGCTCGAACGGGGCCGGGACACGAACCACGACAGCACCAGTGACGGGGAGCACACACGATGACCGCCTCGGGCGTGACGCTGCGCCTGCTCGACAAGGCCGACAAGGAGATCCTCAAACTCCCCCGCACGGTCAAGGGCGCCTTCTTCGACTTCCAGCACAAGTTCAAGATCAACCCGCACACCACCGGCCTCAAGCTCCAGCAGCTCAAGGGAGACAGCCGCCTGTGGTCTGCGCGCGTCAGCGACGACTACCGAGCCCTGCTGATCCGGCTCGCCGAGGACGACTGGCTGATCGTCTCCGTCAAGCACCGCAAGGATGTCTACGACCGGCTGTCGGCGCAGGTCAACCAGGTCACTGGTGGCATCGAGTACGTCGACCTGGAAGTCGTGGAGGAGAGCGTCCTCCGCAGGCTTCCCGCCCCGCCCGCCCCGGCGCCGGCCCTACCCGAAGCCACCGCGCCCGAGGCTCCCGCGCCCGAAGCGGCCAAGCCGCAGGAGTTCTTCGCGGCCTGGACCGACGCCCAGCTGTCGGAGCTCGGCGTCGCCGAGCCGCTGCTCCCGGTCATCCGGACGCTCACCACCGAGGACCAGCTCCTCGGCCTCGTCGAGTACGCGCCCCAGCTCACCGGCGAGGTCCTGCTCGCCCTCTTCGACGGCAAGTCGTACGACGAGGTCCTCGACCAGGTGACGGCGCCCGTCGCCGTCACCGAGCCGGTCGACCCCGACGACTTCCAGGCCGCGGCGCAGCGCCCGGCCACGGTCGTCACCACCTCCGACGAGGCCCTCCGCGAGGCCCTGGAGGGCGGCGACTTCAGCCGCTGGAAGGTCTTCCTCCACCCCACCCAGGCCAAGCTCGTGGAACGGCGCTACTCGGGTCCGGCCCGGGTCGGCGGCGGGCCCGGCACGGGCAAGACCATCGTCGCCCTGCACAGGGTGCGTCATCTGGTGCGGCAGCTGCCGCCCGGCCGCGACAAGCCGGTCCTCCTCACCACCTACAACAAGAACCTCGCCGCGGACCTGCGCTCCCGCCTACTGGAACTGGGCGGCGAGGAGCTGCTGGCCCGGGTCGAGGTCAGCCACGTCGACCAGCTGGCGCTGCGCATCGTGCGCGAGGCCGAACCGGGCAGCGGCAAGCAGGTGATGGACGACAGTCAGGCCGTACGGGAATGGCGGGCGCTGCTCGACGAGCTGGGCGAGGAAGGCTGGGACCCCGAGTTCCTGCACGACGAATGGACCCAGGTGATCCTGGGGCAGGCCGTCGCCACGCGCACCGACTACTTCCGCGCCCGGCGGGCCGGCCGCGGCCGGAACGTCACCCGGGGCGAGCGCGCCGAGATCTGGCAGCTTGCGGAACGCTTCACCCAGCGCCTGGAGCGGCTCGGACGCCAGACCTGGGACCAGGTCGCCGAGCGCGCCGCCCGCCTGGAGATGGGCCGCGAACAGCGGATCCTCTCCCTCGCACGGCAGCGGGAGGAGGCCGGCGGCCTCGACAACATCCACGTCGCGGACGGCTCCGGCGGCTGGCTGCGCTACCGGTACCGGCACATCGTGGTGGACGAGGCCCAGGACCTGCGCCCGGCGCACTGGAAGATGTTGCGCGCGATGGCGCCTCGGGAGGCGGACGACCTGTTCCTGGTCGGTGACACCCATCAGCGCATCTACAAGAACCAGGTGACGCTGGGCAGCCTGGGCGTCAACATCCGGGGCCGGTCGTCGAAGCTGAGCCTGAGCTACCGCACGACGCGCCAGATCCTCCGCTCGGCGCTCGACGTGCTCGGCGAGACGGACTACGACGACCTCGACGGCGACAAGGAGACGCTGGCGGGCTACCGGTCCGTGCTCAGCGGACGGCAGCCGTCAGGGCATTCCTACCCGGACTGGGCCGCCGAGCGGGAAGGCATCGCGGCCCTCATCGCGGGCTGGGACGCCGACCCCGATCTGGCCATTCCGCACGAGCAGATCGCCATCTGCGTGCCGACGAACCAGATGGCCGCCGAGATCGGCTACACGCTCGGCACGCACGGCATCCGGCCGGTGGAGATCCGTGCCGACGGACCGCAGGGCGACGGCGGCGTGCACATCGGCACGATGTTCCGGTTCAAGGGACTCGAATACCAGCGGATGATCATCGCGGGCGTCTCGGACGGCCTGGTGCCGCGCGAGGCGGTGAGCCGGCTGCGCACGAGCGATCCGGTGCGGTACCGCCACGAGATGCAGCGGGCCCGGTCGCTGCTGTTCGTGGCGGCCACCAGGGCTCGGGACAGCGTGGATGTCTTCTGGCATGGCAACCCCAGTCCGTTCCTGGGACCCGGGCTGACGCAACGGGAGTAGAGCGGGGCTGGGCGAGAGTCCACGAACACGCCCGATGGGAGCTCTCTGGGACGTCTCCGGGACTTTCGGCCGCGTCAACGGGCACGACCGTGAAACAGCCGAAAGACGATCTGCCCAGATCAGTCACTCAGGGAGAGTGAACGCGGCAGGTCACAGAACCGTCAAATCCTTTCCACGACATCTGACACCCGCCCGGTCGAGGCGACTTCTTCACCTTCCGGGCCGTCTGGGGCCGTCGACGGTACCGCTTCCCTCGGGGAGCACCCTGTCGGCGGCCCCTTCGCGTCCCGCCCGGCCGTTCGGTGCCGGAGGCGTGGGGGGCGCGGGACGCAGCCGAGGATCCTCCCTCCCGGGCTCTGACCCTTGGGCGATGTTGCGTCAGTAGGCGGCCGGACTTCGCATCGCCGATGACACCCCGGATCCCGCGGGCGACACCCATGGAGGGCGTTTTCCAGCCAATCAATGGCATAAAACCGGCCACTTCAGCGCGCTATCTTCACAGGCTTCACACAGGCCACACCGCTCATGAGCTTGCGGTTTTGCCGCGGCGCACCACGGGAACTGGCGCAACCGCCTTGTCCGGGCTCGCCCGCGCACGGCGGCCTCGCCTTGTCGCGCCCCGGCGGCCTGGGGCTATGGTGAGCGCCGCACGCGAAGGGATCTTGACCAATCCCGCCATGACGCGCGCATGCCATTCGGCGGCCGGGGGGACGGCGCCGCCACGGGGGGGAAGGACGCATCGCCATGCCGCTGTGCCGGATCACGGTGAACACCGCTTGTGCCGAGTGCCGCAGGCCGGCCCTGCCCTCGCACCGGAACGGCTGACCGACCCCGCCTTCCACGCCACCGCTCCCTCTTCTGGCGACACCACCTCCAGCTGCCCACATTCGCTGTGAAGGACGCGCTCTTGCGACTCAGACCGGGGTTGCTCAACCCCAGATCACGTTCATCCACCGCTCTCACCACCGCCATCACGTCCGTCGCCGCCCTGGCCGTCCTCGGCGGCCTGGCCGTGCAGCCCGGCGGGGTCGACCAGTCGGCCGGACACCGCATGGCGCCGGTGGGAGACGACTACGACTGGTACACGGACACCGCCGCCGAGCAGCTGCGCCAGGACCAGTGCCTGATGTCCGAGGTACTGCGCCTGGGCGGCCCGACCATGGCCACCACCGCGCAGGACGGCCTCAACCAGCCGCAGGACAAGCTGCACGAACTCGCCAACCGGCAGCACTGGGAGGACACTCCGCTCGCCCTGGCCTACGAGAAGGACCGGGCCGCGGCGTCCAAGGAGCTGGACGCCCTCCATGCCGTACGGGACACCTGGAAGAAGCCGCTCGACGGGCTCGAGACTCCCGGCGGCTTCACCGTGACCGATTTCCACTGGCCTCCGGGTACGACTGACGGCAAGCAAGACTTCTACGGACAGACCGGGCTCACGAAGTGGGTCGCTGACCGGTTCTGGAAGAACGACAGCGACTTCTACGAGGACCCCACGCCCAAGGCCGACGCGGCGACGGCCCAGGCGGTCAAGAACATCGGCGCACCGCTGTACGGCAAGGACCCCAGCACGCAGCTGCCGGAGTGGGAGCGTCAGCGCGCCGAGCACGGCGCGTACGAGCACCTGTCCGCCTGGTCCCTGGAGCCAATGGGCGCGGACAACGCCCGACTCTTCCTGGCCGCGGGCGGGTTCCCCCGTACGGCGCCCCAGCCGGGTTCGGCCGAGCACCGCATCGCGGTGGAGGACCTGAAGACCCGCTTCGCGTCGTGTGCGTGGCGCGATCCGATCGACCCGAACAAGGTCGCTGGCGACGCCTCCGCCACGGCCGCCCAGGAATGGCAGCAGGAGATCGCCTCCCAGGCGGCCCAGCGCAACCAGATCCTGGCCTCCAACAAGAACGCGACCACGTCCCTCGCCGCGGGTGCGAAGGCGCTGGGCGACCTGCTGGGTCACTCATGGGTGGCCGACCGTCTGGCCCGCTGGCAGGACTACTGGTCCGCGGGCGGCGTCGGCTGGATCGGCGACAGCTATGTGACGATCGAGGTGCCCGGGGCGCGAGGTCATTGCCTGGACGTCCAGGGCGCCGGCAAGACCAACGGCACACCGGTCCAGATCTACACCTGCAACGGCGGCGCGGCGCAGCAGTGGACGCTCGAAGGCGCGGAGGACGACCTCCATCTGCGCAACGTCGCTTCGTCCAAGTGCCTCGACGTGGCGGGCAACAGTTCCACGAACGGCACGAAGATCCAGATCTTCGACTGCTACAAGTCCGCCGGCCAGTCGTGGAAGGGTGACGTCCGGGCGGCGTCGCCGCTGAAGAGCGTGTCCACGGGCAAGTGCCTGGATCTGAGCGCGTTCACCAAGAGCACCGACGCGCGGCTGTGGGACTGCAAGGACGCCAGTGCGCAGAAGTTCCTGATCAAGCCGTCCGGTCACAAGGGCACGGACAGCCTGTCGTATCCGGACAAGGCGCAGTTCGACAAGGCGAAGACGGGTGTCACCAGCACCCAGGCGGCGGCGAAGAAGCAGCTCGCCACGCTGAAGGCGCAGCTGGAGAGCGTCAAGAAGGCGGCCACGTCGTCCGACGCCGCCGAGCAGGCGGCGTACGGCATCGCTGACGCGGCCGGTGCGCCGCGCGGTCGTGGTCTGCTGGTGGGTCAGCAGAAGGCCCAGGTCACCAAGGGCGCCGTCGCGGCGCTGACGGCGATGGTGAAGGCCGGCGAGACCGCGGAGGCGGCCACCCGGGCGTCCGCCGGTGACAGTGAGACGATCACGCAGCGCGCGCTGGCGCAGGCCGCGCAGGTCAACGCGGAGTTCCGCAAGGAAGCCGCCCACAAGGCCGAGTTGCAGGCGAAGGCGGCGGCGGACGCGGCCAAGCTGCACCGGGACAACGCCAAGAAGGACAAGGAGACGGCGGAGGCCAAGCTCTCCGTCGCGCTGAAGGCGGAAGCGGACGCGAAGGCCGCCGCCGCCGACGCGCACGCCAAGCGGCTCGCCGCCGAGGCCGAGGAGAAGACGGCCAAGGCGGAGAAGGAGACCGCCGCCGCCAAGCAGGCCGAGGCCAACCAGCACAAGCAGACCGCGCAGACCGAGGCGGCCAACGCCAAGAACGCCAAGGACAAGGCGGAAGCCGCCGAAGCCACCGCGGTCGCCCGCAAGAACGACGCGATCACCGCCCGCGACAACGCCAAGGCCAAGCGGGACGACGCCTGGGACGCCGAGCAGAAGGCCGACGTCGCCCGGGCCAAGGCCGACGCGAAGGGCGCCTACGCCGACTCGCTGGAGGCGGGCGATGCGGCGGACGCCGCACGCGCCGCCGCCAACGAAGCGGACAGGCACGCGGATGACGCCGAGGCGGCGGCGCGCCGGGCGCGGACCGCGGCGGACGCCGCGACGAAGGCAGCGGCCGAGGCGGACGCCGCGGCCACCCGCGCCGAAGCGGCCGCCAAGCGGGCCCGCTCCAACGCCGACGGTGCCCAGGCCGCCAAGCTGCGCGCCGATGCCGCCGTCAAGACCGCCACCAGCGCCGTGGCCGACGCCATCAAGGCCTCCGAGCACGCCTTCGCCGAGGCCAAGACGGCCGTCAAGCTCGCGGAAGAAGCGGAGAAGCTGGCCAGGACGGCCAAGTCCCACGCGGACGAGGCGAACAAGGAGGCCGCCAAGGCACTGGCCGCTTCGGCCAAGGCGGCCGGTTTCGCCCACGTCACCGCCCAGGCCGCCGTCGACGCGGGCAACTCCGCCGCCCAGGTGGCGAAACCCGCCAACGACGCCATCCAGCTCGGTTCGCCGTACGTCACCACCGACGCCGCCGCGAGCCTGGTCGTACTGACCGGCCAGGCCTCGAAGTCGATCGCCGACCAGCAGAAGGCCGTCGCCGACGCCCACGCCAAGAACGCCCAGGCCGAGGCCGCGGCCGCCAAGAACCTCGCCGCCCAGGCGACCGGCGACGCGAAGATCGCCTACCAGCACGCGGCCAACGCCGCCGGCCACGCCGCCACCGCCCGCACCTACTCCAAGGAGGCCCTCGGCTACGCGGCCGATGCCGCCAAGGCGGCGTCGGCGGCCTCGTCCTCGCTGGCCCGCACCATCGAATACGACCGCAAGGCCACCGCGGACGCCACAGCCGCCGACCAGGCGGCCGGACGCGCCGAAGGCTACGCCCAACAGGCCCGTGCCTCCGCCGACCAGGCCGCGCTCGACGCCCAGGCCGCCCGTGAGGCCGCGGCCGCGGCCGAGCAGGCCGCCAAGGACGCCCGCGCCGCCGCCGACCGCGCCGCCGCCGCCGCCACCGAGGCCGAACAGGCGGCCAAGGACGCCGAGAGGTACGCCAAGGAGGCCCAGGAGGCGGCCGACAGGGCCGAGAAGGCCGCGAACGCCAAGCAGATCGACACCGGAACCGTCGTCGACGAGGCCGGCGGCTCCATCGGCAGCATGTTCTACGTCATCGACCACATCGTGAAGGTCGGCGACCCGGAGGTCGTGAAGAAGACGGCCGGCTGCGACGGCTGGATCGACCAGCTCTTCTACCGGGGCGACTGCACGGTCACCGCGAAGATCCGGTACAAGGCCGTCGTCGATCTGTACATGTGCACCGCGCAGGACCTGGACCCGATGAAGTACACGTGCCCCTCCGGCGCGACGGTGTACCTGGGACAGCACACCACCAAGGAACTGTCCCAGCAGGTCACGCACAACATCACGATGGCCGAGTACCAGAAGGGCGTCGATCCGATCGACATCCTCTTCGGCAGCTGGATCAAGTGTGCCCAGAAGCTCACCCCCGGCGGTGAGAACGGCAGCTGGGGCGGATGCGCCTGGGCGGCCGTGGATGTCGCGGCACTGTTCGCGGGGAAGATCCTCAGGCCCATCGCCGACGCCGTGACGGCCATGGACGCCGCCGCGAAGACGGGCATCGGCTTCACCAACGCCTACAAGGGCCTGCGTGCCCTCGGCCTGTCCGAAGAGGTCATCGCCGGCATCAGCAAGACGCAGTTCCTGCGGCTGAGGTCGACGTGCCTGACGACTCCGGCTCTGGCGCCGTCCAAGGCGCGGGCGCTGCCGGCCGGTGTGGGTGCGCAGCGGTCCCGGGCGGCCGCCAGTGCCAAGTGCCCGGACTACGTCGACGTGTCGCCGAGCGGATTGGGCATCGTCGCGGGCATCGACAGCAAGGGCATCGTGATGATGACCGTCAAGAAGGGCAAGGACACGCCGAGTGGTGGCGAAATGTTCAACGCAGCCATCGCGCACTTCGGCGACAAGGTCAAGGGTGTGCAGGCGTACTGGCAGAACGGTGGAGAACTCAGCGACAACCTGAACGACTTCAACAAGGCGGTGCGCAGTGGCCAGTACGCGTCACTCGAAGAAGCCGCCCTGCGGGGAACGTTCACCGGACACATGTCCGCGAAGCACGGTTTCACCAACGTGGACATCGTCGAACTTCGTGGGATGCCGGGTGAGTACACCAACGTCGGTGTGGTCTTCTCGTAGGACGTCTTCCGTGCAGGGCGCGGGATGATGGAGCGGGTACGGGGGCGGGTCCCACACGACGTGGGGCCCGCCCTCGCCGCGGTCGATGCTCGGAACAGAACGGAAAGTCAGGTGTGCGATGGGTGACGTGGAAAAGACGGCGGACGAACTGAGGGCCGCTCACGCGGAAGGCAAGGGCGCTGTGGAACTCGCCCTGCTCTGCAGGGAGAGGTTGGGTCCGGCGTTCGGTGTCATTTCGTTCATCGCCGCGTTCCGTGCGGCGTTCGACGTTCCGCTCCCCGTGCTTCAGCGGGCACAGGCGTGGCAGCGTTTCGGCTGGGGAGGCGCGCAGATCTCGGACCAGGAGTTTTCCGCCCTCCTCTCGCCCTGGATCACACACTGACGCACCCACCGCATGCCGGCGAGCGGCGAGGCGCCACGGGCGTCACCCAGTGACGCGGGCCGCTGCGGGCCCGTCGCCGGACAGCCCGGGGCGCCCGACACTTCCGGCCACTGACCTGTCCGGCCGGACAGGTCAGTGGCCGCGTCGCGCCACTGCGGGCGGTGCGGACGGTGCGGGCGGTGACGAGGGTGCGGGCGAGGCCGCCCTGGACCGGGGGACTCCCGCCTGCCGGGGCCGGCGGCCCTGGGCCGGGGTGCCCGTCTCCTCCCGGCCCTCCGCCCACAGCGAGCGGACGTGCCCGAGGTGCCGGGCCATGCACGCCTCGGCCGCCGGCGCGTCCCCGGAGAGCATCAGGTCGAGCAGCTCGTGGTGCTCCTGGGCGGAGGCGACGAGCAGGCCCCGCTCGTCGAGTGCCGTCAGGCCGTAGAGACGAGAGCGTTTACGCAGGTCACCGACGGTCTCGACGAGGCGTTCATTGCCGGAGAGGGCCAGGAGCGAGAGGTGGAAGCGGCGGTCGGCGTCGAGGTAGCCGATGAGGTCGTGGTCGCGGGCGCTGGCGACGATCTCCTCGGCGACCGGCCGCAGTTCCTCCAGCTGCCGGCGGGTGGCCGAGGCGGTGACGGTGCCCACGGTGGGCACCTCGATCAGGGCGCGCAGCTCGGTGTACTGGTCGAGGTCGCGTTCGCTGACCTCGGTGACCCGGAAGCCCTTGTTGCGCACGGGCTCGACCAGGCCCTCGCGGGCCAGGTCGAGCATCGCCTCGCGCACCGGGGTGGCGGAGACGCCGAAGTCGGCGGCCAGGGCGGGCGCCGAGTAGACCTCTCCGGGGCGCAGCTCCCCGGAGATGAGTGCGGCGTACAGGGCGTGCGCGACCTGGTCGCGCAGGCGCGTCTGGGTGGTGATGAGGGTGTGCTGCTTCAGGTGGCCACCCATGGCGCTACCTCCGTGACTGCGTGACAGTTCTGCGTACGATCTCATGAGCTCACGCGGTCAGAGCAGGAAGCCCGCGGGGAAGGGGTCTTCCGGGTCGAGGAAGTACTGGGCGGTGCCGGTGATCCAGGCGCGGCCGGTGACGGTGGGGACGACGGCGGGCAGTCCGCCGACCGTGGTCTCGCCGACGAGCCGGCCGGTGAAGCGGGTCCCGATGAAGGACTCGTTGACGAAGTCGGTCCGCAGGGCCAGTCGTCCGCGGGCGTGCAGCTGGGCCATGCGCGCGGAGGTGCCGGTGCCGCACGGGGAGCGGTCGAACCAGCCGGGGTGGATGGCCATGGCGTGCCGGGAGCGGACGGCGTCCGAGCCGGGCGCCGCCAGATAGACGTGTTTGACTCCGCCGATGCCGGGGTCCTCGGGGTGGACCGGCCGGTCGGTGCTGTTGATGGCGTCCATGACGGCGAGTCCGGCGGCGAGCAGGTCGTTCTTGCGGTCCCGGTCGAAGGGGAGGCCGAGGGCGTCGAGTTCGACGAAGGCGTAGAAGTTTCCTCCGTAGGCCAGGTCGTAGGTGACGGTGCCGTATCCGGGGACGGTCACTTTGCGGTCGAGGGCGGGGCAGAAGGCGGGGACGTTGGTGAGGGTGACGGAGGTGGCGGCGCCGTCCTCGACGTGGACGTCCACGGCGACCAGGCCGGCGGGGGTGTCGAGGCGGACGGTGGTGACCGGTTCGGTGACGGGCACCATGCCGGTCTCGACGAGGACGGTGGCGACGCCGATCGTGCCGTGTCCGCACATCGGGAGCAGCCCGGAGACCTCGATGAAGAGCACGCCGTAGTCGGCGTCGGGGCGGGTGGGCGGCTGGAGGATCGCGCCGCTCATCGCGGCGTGGCCGCGCGGCTCGTACATCAGGAGTGTCCTGAGCCGGTCCATGTGCGCGGTGAAGTGCAGCCGCCGCTCGGCCATGGTGGCACCGGGGACGGTCCCGACACCGCCGGTGACGACGCGGGTCGGCATGCCCTCGGTGTGGGAGTCGACGGCGTGGAAGACATGGCGCGTGCGCATGGTCAGCCGAGCCCTTCCGCGAGTGCCTTCTCGGTGGCCGCGCGGACGGCGGCGTCCTGGGCCTCGGTGAGGGACGTGCGCGGCGGCCGGACGGGGCCGCCGTGGCGTCCGGCGATGTCCATGGACAGCTTGATGGCCTGGACGAACTCGGTCCTGGAGTCCCAGCGCAGCAGCGGGTGCAGGGACTTGTAGAGCGGGAGCGCGGTGTCGAGGTCGTGGGTGACGGCCGCGTGGTAGAGGGCGGCGCAGGCGGTCGGCAGGGCGTTGGGGTAACCGGCGATCCAGCCGACGGCTCCGGCCAGGGCGAGTTCCAGCAGTACGTCGTCGGCACCGATCAGCAGATCGAGCCCGGGAGCCAGTTCGGCGATCCGGTAGGCGCGGCGGACGTCGCCGCTGAACTCCTTGACGGCGACGATGGTGCCGTCGCCGTGCAGCCGGGCGAGCAGCTCGGGGGTCAGGTCGACCTTGGTGTCGTAGGGGTTGTTGTAGGCGACGACGGGGAGGCCCGCCCGTGCGACCTCGGCGTAGTGAGCGCGTACGGAGCGCTCGTCGGCGCGGTAGGCGTTGGGCGGCAGCAGCAGGACGGAGCCGGCCCCGGCCTCGGCGGCTTGGTCGGCCCAGCGGCGGGCCTCGGCGCTGCCGTAGGCGGACACGCCGGGCATCACACGCGCGCCGTCCCCGGCGGCTTCGACGGCGACCCGGACGACACGGGATCGTTCGTCGTCGGTGAGGGTCTGGTACTCGCCGAGGGAGCCGTTGGGCACGACACCGTCGCAGCCCTGGGCGACGAGCCGGGAGACGTGCTCGGCGTACGCGTCGTAGTCGACGGAGAGGTCGTCGCGCAGCGGCAGGGCGGTGGCGACCATGATGCCGTGCCAGGGCTGGCGGCGGGCGGCGGTGTTCATCATTCGGCTCCTGGTGGTTGTGCCAGATGACTGAGCGGTACGGGGCAGGAGAGCGGGCGCCGGTCGGGCGCGGGGTCCTCCCCCGCGAGGCGGGCGACGGCCTGGCCGCACACGCGGCCCTGGCACCAGCCCATGCCGGCGCGGGTGAGGAGCTTGACGGTGCGTGCGTCGCGGGCGCCGAGGTCGGTCACGGCCTGCCGGACACGGCCCGCCGTGACCTCCTCGCAGCGGCACACCTCGGTGGTGTCGTCGAGCCAGCCGGTCCAGCCGGGGCCGGGCCGGTGGGCGGCCGCCATGGCGTCGGCGAAGGCCCGCAGCCGGGCGCGGTGGCGCAGCAGCCGCCCGGGAGGGCGGGGGGTGCCGGTCAGGGCGTGGGCGATGGAGAGGGCGGCGAGTTCGCCCTCGGTGCGGGCCAGGGCGGCGCCGCCGACGCCGCCGGTCTCGCCGGCCGCCCAGATGCCGGGTACGGAGGTGCGCAGTTCGTCGTCGACGGCGAGGGCGGGGGTGTCGTCCGGAGTGCGGCGGGTGGCGCAGCCGAGCCCGGTGGCGAGCTCCAGCTGCGGTACGAGGCCGTGGCCGACGGCGAGCGCGTCGCAGGGGATCCGGCGGGAAGTGCCGGGGACGGGGCGCCAGTCGCGGTCGAGGCGGGTGACGGTGACGGCTTCGACGCGGGTGGTGCCGTGGGCCGCCGTGACGGCGTGCCGGGTGAGCGGCCGGGTGGCGTGGCGGAGCAGGGCGCCTGCGTGGACCGCGCCCTCGGCGAGTTTGCCGGGGTTGCGGGCGAGGGCGGGCAGGTGGCGGGCGTACGCCGTGTAGTCGGCGGCTTCGACGAGGGCGGGCACACGGGCGCCGGCCGCGGCGAGCGATCCGGCGACGGCGAGCAGCAGGGGCCCGCTGCCGGCGACGACGATACGGCGGCCCGGCAGCACGAGCCCGGACTTGAGCATCGCCTGGGCGCCGCCCGCGCCGACGACGCCGGGCAGTGTCCAGCCGGGGAAGGGAAGCTGCCGTTCGTACGCGCCGGTGGCGAGGAGGACGGTGCGGGCGCGGACGGTGGCGGGGGTTTCGTCGGGTCCCGCGACGGCGTGCAGCAGCCAGGTGTCCCCGTCGCGCACGACGGTCCAGACATGGTGGGCGGGCAGGTGGGTGACGTCGCGCATCCGGTGGAGTGCGCGCCTGACCCGGCGGGGTGCGGTGCCGAGCCCGGGCGCGGGGTGCCGGTGGATCTGGCCGCCGGGCCGCTCCCCCGCGTCCAGCAGGGTGACGGTCAGCCCGAGCCGGGAGGCGGTGGTGGCGGCGGCGAGTCCGGCGGGCCCGGCGCCCACGACGGCGAGGTCGGTGATCTCCTCCCCGGCGCCGGCGGGCCCGGGGGATGTGCCGGACGCGGGGGACGCGGCGGGGGCAGGTGCCACGGAGGCGGAGGCGGACGTGGTGGAGTCAGCGGGCGGTGTCGGCATGTCCGGTGCCCTCCTGGGTGGTGATGGTGTCGCCGGGGCGGGCGGGCAGCAGGCAGGCGCGCTGGTTGGGGCGCCCGTTCACCGTGGCCAGGCAGTCGTGGCAGGCGCCCATGCCGCAGAACGCGCCGCGCGGGGCGCCGTGGTGACGGGTGGTGCGCCAGGTGAGGATGCCGGCCGACCAGAGGGCGGCCGCGACGGTCTGGCCGGGCAGTGCGGTGATGGTCCGCCCGTCGAAGGTGAGGGTGAAGGGGGCCGGTGTCATCGGGCGTCGCCTCCTGGGTGCGCGAAGCGGTCGGGACGGAACGGCTTCGGGTCCAGGGCCGGTGGCTCGCCGCCGAGGGCCGCGGCCACGAGCAGCCCGGTCGCCGGGGCGAGTCCGATTCCGGCGCCCTCGTGGCCGCAGGCGTGGAGCAGGCCGGGGACGCGCGGGTCGGGGCCGATCGCCGGGAGGTGGTCGGGCAGGTAGGGCCGGAACCCGTGGTAGGTCCGGATGGCCCGGACGCCCGCGAGCACCGGGAACAGCGCGGTGGCCTGAGCCGCGAGCCGCCGCAGCGCCTCGGTGGACAGCGACCGGTCGAAGCCGACGCGCTCCCGGGTGGCGCCGATGAGGACCGGCCCTGAGGGGGTGCCCTCGACGACGGCGGAGGACTGGAGGGCGGCGGAGCCGCTGGCGACGTCGGCGATGTAGTCCGCGGCGTACACCTTGTGCCGGACGAGCCGGGGCGGCAGGGGTTCGGTGACGAGGACGAAGCCGCGGCGGGGCATGACGGGAAGGTGGGTGCCGGCCAGGTCCGCGACCCGGCCGCCCCAGGTGCCCGCGGCGTTGACGACGGCGGGCGCGAGGAGGTCGCGGTGCGGGGTGCGGACACCGCGGACGGCGCCGCCCGGGCCGGTGAGGACGGCGGTGACCTCCTCGCCGAGGACGAGCCGGGCTCCGGAGGCCCGCAGCAGCTGGGCCGCGGCCATGGCGGGCTGGACCTGGGCGTCCTGCGGGTAGTGGAAGCCGCCGGCGAGGCCGGGCGCGAGGTGGGGTTCCACGTCACGCAGTTCACCGGCGCCGATCTCGTGCGCTTCGACGCCCGCGGTGCGCTGTCCGGCGGCGAAGGCCCGCAGTGCGGTGAGGGCGGCCCCGTCGGGTGCGACGACGAGACCGCCCTTGGGCTCGTACTCGGCCTCCGGTGGGAGGGTTTCGGCGAGCTCGCGCCACAGTCGGGTGGACAGCAGCGCGAGGTCGAGCTCGGGGCCCGCCTCCTTGTCGGAGACGAGCAGATTGCCCTCCCCGGCGCCGGTGGTGCCGCCCGCGACGGGGCCGCGGTCGACGACGGCGACGGAGAGGCCGGAGCGGCCCGCGTAGTAGGCGCAGGCCGCCCCGACGACTCCGGCGCCGATGATGACGGCGTCCAGGGCCTTGGGCAGGTGTGTCACATGTCTCGTGGGCACGGCCAGTAATATTTCACATAGTACTGACCGTGTACAGGGGCGTGGGCCGGTGAATATGCCCTCGGCCCCCACGAGTTCAGGTGCGCAGCGGCCCCTCGCAGGTGTACGGGGCGGTGCCGGCGCGCCGGCTGCTCCAGATCTCCACCTCGCCGAACGAGCAGTTCATGTCGGCCAGGTTGGTGGAGGCGGTGCCGGCCCGGTCGAGCAGGAAGTGGTCGACGGTCTCGGACATGTCCTTGAAGACCTGGTCGGGACTGTTCGCGTCGCTCAGGTTCGCGGTGATGCGGCCGGTGCAGACGAAGCGCCGCTTGACCGTGTCGCCGTTGTCCGTGCAGCGCGGGTCCGACCAGGTGGCGGCGGCGAACGAGGCACGGACGGCCTCGGCGGTGGTGTCCCTCAGCCGGTCGTTGGGCGTGTAGGTGGTGTGGGGCACGAACAGGTCGTCGACCTTGGCGATCTGCTCGTCGAGGAAGGCGTCGTACGCCCGCTGGAGCGCGGCGTCCCGGCCGAGGCGGCCGCGCCAGGCGTCGAACGCGGCCGGGTCGTCGGCCCGCAGATGCCGGTACATCTCGCGCAGCAGGGAGGGCTGCCGGGTCCACAGGAACTCGAAGAACGTGCCGGCGTAGGCGTAGAAGCGGAAGCCGTCGCCGTCGTAGGTGGCGTGCAGCAGCCGGTTCACGCTCATGCGCGGGCCGCCGCCGGCGGTGTCCGAGATGACGCTCCTGACCAGCGACTTGCGGACGGCGACGCCGTCGTCGCGGGTGGCGCCGTCGAAGAACTCGGCGGTGCCCTCGTCCATGGCCGTGGTGCGGTCACCCTGGTACCAGGGGCCCTCGCCGAAGTAGCCGGGGACCGCGAAGCGGCCGTTGAGGTAGTGCACGTACTCGTGGCGGAAGAGCTCTTCCAGGGTGAGGGTCGAGTCCTGGGGGACGCGCCGCTGGTAGGTGTAGAAGGTCGCGCCGCGCTCGATGTAGATGCCGCCGTTGTTGGTGTCCATCCCGGTCAGCAGCGGGTGGTAGTTCTCGTAGTCGGCCCGGGACGCGTACAGCACGATGGTGAGAACGGTGTTGGTGTCCCCGGTGAGCGGCGCCTCGGTTCCGAGGACGCGATGGAACTGCGCCTTGACCTGCTTGCTCGCGTAGTACAGCTGGTCGACGGTGGCGCGGTCGAGTCCGGTGCGGACCTTGATGGCACCGCGGTCGTAGACGTACGTGTGCGGGAAGATCTGCCGCTCGATGTCGTCCTTGCAGACGCCGTAGGGCTTGCAGGCCTCGTAGAAGACGAGCCAGCCGGCGAGCTTCGCCCACGGGGCGCTGCCCCGGCCGAAGTTCCGTACGACCGGGTCGAGCAGCGCGCCGACGTCCGGGACGATCGAGGTCTTGATGGCGTCGATCTGGCCGAACCGGCCGTACTCGCCGAGCGCGTCGCGCACCACCCACTCGTTGGGCGTGCCCTTGAGGTGCGTGTATCCGGAGAAGGCGCGGAAGGACGCGCGGTACGTGGCGTTCCGGGCGACCAGGGAGTGGAAGACGGTGTCCCGGTTGCCCGGGTAGACGCCGAGGTAGTTGACGGAGAGCGCGGCGAGCGCGGCCCCTCCCCAGACCGGGTCGCGGTGCGTCGTGGGGTGGTACCGGTCCATGGTGGCGAGCACCTTCTGGATCAGCCCCAGCTGGGAGTGGCGCAGACCGGGGGCGCTGCCCGCGTAGAGCGCCTCGCGCAGGGTCTCGGCGTTGGTGCGGGTGACGTCGAAGGTCCGGGCGGCGGTGCCGAAGGCGTGGACGGCCCGGCGCATGGCCTCGGTGGTGGGGGCGTCGGTGACGTCGATCTCGTCGCGCGAGAAGTCGTGGTAGGCGACGGCATGGAGGTAGGTGAACATCTCCAGCAGATGGCTGCCGTTGCGGCCGTCGTGGGTGGCCGCGAGGGTCGAGGCCCGCCGGGAGACGGCCTGGACGTGGGCGTCGGACATGACCGGCGCGAGGCGCGCGTCCCAGGTCCAGATGAGGCCGCGGAGACAGCCGTCGGCGGTGACGCCCGGGTCGGCGAGGAAGTCCGCCAGCTGGTCGGGGCCGAGGCGGGTGACGCCGTCGAGAGTGCAGGGCACGGCCGGCGCCGCCGCGGCACGGGCGGCGGGCGACCGGGGCGTCTGCGGCCCGGGAACACGCGCGTCGGTGCGACCGCCGGGAGCGGCGGCGGGCTCCGGGGTGAATCTGGGCGCCCGCGCGAGGCGTTCCACTTCGTCGTGGGGGTGGGGGCTCGCCGTGACGCCCGCCGGCTTCGCGCCGGGCGCCGGGCCGGGCCGGGCGGCGGCCGGCGCGCTGAGGCTGCCCGCGCCGAGGAGGGTCGCGGCGGCGACGGCGGCGGCTATGAGCGCTCTGCGCGGTGATCTGGATGGTGGTTGCTGGGACACCAGTTGCTCCTGTGTGGAGGTGGGGAGTGGTCCGTTCAGCGGTGCGGACGGGCCGAATGCCCGTGTGCGCGGCGGCAGTTGGGGTTCCTTGAAGGGTTCATGCCACTGCAATGTGAGCTGTAACATAGTAATGTGAAATTGCACTGACAACCCCTGTGCACCCTCCCGCGAGAATTTCCCCGGTGCTTCGCCGCGTGCGGCTCGGCCGTGACCTCCCGGGCGACTCCCCCTGCGGCTTCCCTGCGGCTCCCCTGCGACTTCCTTGCGGCTGCCGGGAGCCGGCCCGTCACGCCGGGAGTCCGCGGACCGGCACGTGCCCGAGATGCACCCCGTCGACGAACGGAGGGCGACCGGTGCGGCCCTCCGGTCCGTCATGCCCGCGGAGTCGGCCCGCTCCGTGTCCCCGGCGGCCGGGAACCCGCGCGCCTCCCAGCCGCATCCACGGGCAGACACACCACGTCACCCCGGCCCACCGCGCCCGGCTGCCCGGGTGCCGGGTGCCGCCGGCAGCCCGCGCGCCCCGGACCGGGCGGGCAGTCCCACCGGGGCTGCCCCTGGTCGAGGCCCTGTTGTCGCAGCGGTCGCACCGCCTCTCCTCGACCGGGCGGGGAAACCGAGACCCCCGCACCGCCCGCATCACCGCACCCTCCACCCTGGCGGGCCGCTTCTGCTCGTCAAGGGCCCCGGCGGGCCGTCGAACCCGCGCGCCTGACGGGTCGGCGGGACCGGCCGTCGACGGGGTCGGCCGTCAGCCGGTCGTCCACGGCCGGAGCTTCTCGGGGTTGAGCACGGCCCAGATCCGTCGGATCCGGCCGTCCGCGATGTCGAACGCGTACACCGACACGACGACGCCGTCCAGGCGGGCCACCAGACCGGGCTGGCCGTTGACCGTGCACTCCCCGACCGCCAGTCGGCCCGGACGGGTCCGGCCCGCGAAGAAGCGGGCGACGCGCTCGGCGCCCTCGATCGGGTGGGGCAGGGCCGTGACGATGCCGCCGCCGTCTCCGACGGCGGTGGCATCGGGGTCGAGAAGGCCGATGAGGGCGCTGATGTCCTGGGTCTCCCACGCCTGCTTGAACTCCCTGACGACACGGGCCCGCTGGGCCGTCGGTGACAAGGGAGCACGGGAGGCGTCGACGCGGCGGCGGGCCGAGGACGCCAACTGGCGGCAGGCCGCCGGGGTGCGGCCGACGATGTCGGCCACTTCGGCGAAGGGATAGCGGAAGACGTCGTGGAGGACGAACGCCACGCGCTCGGCCGGAGTCATCGATTCGAGCACGACGAGGAAGGCCATGCTGACCGACTCGTCGAGCGTGACCCGGTCGGCCGGATCGGCCGTACCGCCGTCCGTCGCGCCGACGGGCCACTCGGTGCGCCCGGGCAGCGGCTCGGGAACCCATTCCCCCACATAACGCTCCCGCCTGGCGCGTGCCGAGCGGAGCACGTCGAGGCAGATACGGCCGGCGACCTTGGTCAGCCAGCCGCCGGGGGACGCCACCGCCTCCTGCTGCGTTCGGGACATCGCGTACCAGCGGGCGTACGTCTCCTGGACGACGTCCTCGGCCTCCACCAGGGAGCCCAGCATCCGGTAGGCGAGGTTGATCAGCCTGCGGCGTTCAGCGGTGACCTCGCTCGGAACCGGGTCGAGCCGGCCGTCTTCCGGCGCGGTCGAAATGGTCGTCATGGTCTCGCGGCTCCCTCGGTCGGATCTCTTCTCACCTGTATGACGGGACAACACCCCGGAATGTGAGACCGGCGCTCCGCCTCACATTCCGCCCGGCCGTCTCGTCGTACCGGACAACGGAACGCCGCCCCCGCCGGCGCGGAAGCAAACGGAGGTACACGGCATGGAGCCCGTGAACGTCGCAGTCATCTACTACAGCACCAGTGGCAATGTGCACGCCCTGGCGCAAGCAGCCGTCGAGGGCGCCGAGAAGGCCGGCGCGTACGTCCGGCTCCGCAAGGTCGCCGAGACGGCCCCGCCCGAGGCGATCGACGCCCATCCGGCCTGGACCCGGCACCACCAGGACACCGCCGATGTCACCGAGGCCGGGCACGGCGACCTGGAGTGGGCGGACGCCGTGCTGTTCGGCACCCCGGCCCGATTCGGCAACCCGGCCGCCCCGCTGCGGCAGTTCATCGACACCACCGGACCCCTGTGGTTCGAGGGCCGGCTCGCGGACAAGGTGTACTCGGCCTTCACCGCCTCCAACAGTGCCCACGGAGGCCAGGAATCCACCCTCCTGGCGCTCGGCAACACCTTCTACCACTGGGGCGGGATCATCGTGCCTCCCGGCTACACCGACCCGGTCCAGTTCAAGTCGGGCAATCCCTACGGCACTTCGCACGTCGTCGGCGACGGGGCACCTGGCGAGGTGAGCCTGGAGGCAGCTCGTCACCAGGCCCGCCGTGTCGTCGGTGTCGCCACCGCGCTCAAGGCCGGCCGCGCCGCCTGATCCCGTCCCGCCGGCCCCGTCCCGCTGATCCAGTCCCGCTGATCCAGTCCCGCAGAACACACACGACCCGAAGGAGTACGCGATGACCGCCCACGAGTCCGAGATCCGGGCGCTCCTGGCGAGCCGCGCCGAAGCCCAGCAGACGAAGGACATCGACCGGCTCATGTCCTTCTACGCCGACGACGCCGTCTACTACGACGTCGTCCCCCCGCTGCGGTTCACCGGAACCGACGAGATCCGCCGCAACTTCCTGCGCTGGTTCGACGGATACGTCGGCCCCATCAGCCTGGAGACGCACGACCTCACCCTCGCGACCAGCGGCGACACCGCGTTCGCGCACATGCTCCACCTGGACTCCGGGGAGCGCAAGGGCGGTCTCCAGGCCTCGATATGGGTGCGTGAGAGTGTCTGCCTCCGGCGGTCGAACGGAACGTGGTCGATCACGCACGAACACGTGTCGATTCCGATCGACCCGGCGACCATGCAGGTCTGGCTCCCGTCCGACAAGGACCAGCCCGCCTGATCCTCGGCCGATACGGGCCGCGCGGGCGCCGTCGAGGGCGTCAGGGCAGGACCGCGATGCCGTCCAGTTCCACCATCGCCTGCTCGTCCCAGAGCCGGACCGCGCCGATGACCGCCATCGCCGGGTAGTCGCGGCCCGCCAGGCGGCGCCAGATGCGGCCCAGTTCGGCGACGCGGCCGCGGTAGTCGGCGACGTCCGTCGCGTAGACCGTGACGCGGGCCAGATCCGCCGGGGTGCCGCCGGCGGCTTCGAGGGCGGTGAGGAGATTGGTCAGGGCCTTCTCGAACTGCTCGGGCAGTGTCTCCCCGACCACCTTGCCGTCACCGTCGAGCGCGGTCTGGCCCGCGAGAAGGACCAGGCGCGAGCCGGTGGCGGTGACGGCGTGCGAGAAGCCCCGCGGCGGGGAGAGGTCAGGGGGGTTGATGCGCTCCAGGCTCATCGGGACGGCTCCTCCTCGCGGGTCGCGCCCGCCGCGTACAGCTCCTTGGCGATGATCGTGCGCTGGACCTCGGTGGCGCCCTCGTAGATGCGCGGGGCGCGGACCTCGCGATAGAGGTGCTCCAGCAGATGGCCGCGCTGGAGAGCCCGGGCGCCGTGCAGCTGGACGGCGGCGTCGACGACGTACTGCGCGGTCTCCGTGGCGAGCAGCTTCGCCATGGCAGAGCGCTTGGGTACGTCGTCGGCGCCCGCGTCGTACGCCGCGGCGGCCGCGTACACGAGCAGTCGTGCGGCCTCGGTGCGGGTGGCCATCTCGGCGACCTGGTGGGAGACGGCCTGCAGGTCCTTCAGCATGCCGCCGAAGGCGGCCCGTTCGGCCGTGTGGGCCGTCGTCGCGTCGAGCGCCGCCTGCGCCATGCCGACGGCGAACGCGCCGACGCTGGGACGGAAGAGGTTGAGGGTGCCCATGGCGACGCGGAAGCCGCGGTCGGGCTCCCCCAGGACGTCGTCCCCGGTCACCGGCACACCGTCGAAGAGCAGGCTGCCGATGGGGTGGGGGGAGAGCATGTCGAGGTGGCTGCCGGTGAGGCCGGGGCGGTCGGCGGGGACCAGGAAGGCGGTGACGCCGCGGGCCCCGGCGCCCGGGGTCGTCCGGGCGAAGACGGTGTAGAAGTCGGCTTCCGGGGCGTTGGAGATCCAGCACTTCTCGCCGGACAGCCGCCATCCGCCGCTGCCGGCCCCGGCCCCGGGGTCCGGTACGGC
This sequence comes from Streptomyces sp. STAM6, assembly GCF_054963715.1. Lineage (NCBI taxonomy): Bacteria > Bacillati > Actinomycetota > Actinomycetes > Kitasatosporales > Streptomycetaceae > Streptomyces > Streptomyces sp. STAM6. Next base: position 44,057 of record NZ_JBUEFZ010000017.1, read on the forward strand.
CTCCAGGGCGAGCGCGGCAGCGTCCGAGCCGGCGTCCGGCTCGCTCAGCGCGAAGGCGGCGACCGCCCGGCCCGCGGTGACCTCCGGCAGCCAGCGGGCCCGCTGTTCCGGGGTGCCGCACGAGGCGACCGGATGGGCGCCCAGGCCCTGGAGCGCGAGGGCGGTCTCGGCCTCCGTGCAGGTCCGGGCGAGGGACTCGCGCATCAGGCACAGGTCGAACGCACCCGCATCGAACAGCCGCGCCAGCAGGCCGAGCTCCCCCAGCGCGGCGACGAGCGGGCGGTTGAGCCGGCCGGGCTCGCCCTTCTCCGCGAGTGGCCGCAGCCGTTCGGCCGCCAGCGTGCGCAGCGCGGCGCACCAGGCGGTCTGTTCCGGATCGAGCGAGAATACGGGCATTCGTGCCCCCTCAGGAATCCGTCTCAGGAATCCACCTCAGGTTATCGCGGACCGTTGACTGTCGTCACCTTCACGATACGCTCGTGAGGCGTTCCCACCACGACAAGGGGGGCGAACATGGAGCTGACTGAATCGGCCCACCACGACAGCTTTGCCCGGGACCACCTCCCGCCGCGCGAGCAGTGGCCGGAGCTCGTCTTCGATCTGCCCGAACTGCGTTACGCCGACCGGCTCAACTGCGGCGAGGAACTACTGGACCGCACGGTCGAACGGTTCGGCCCGGACCGGCCCGTCTTCCGGGACGGCACGGGCGGCGTCTGGACCTACGGCGAGCTGCGCCGCAGGGTCGACCGCATCGCCCACACCCTCAGCTCCGACCTGGGGGTCGTGCCGGGCAACCGGGTCCTGCTGCGCGGCCCGACGACCCCCTGGCTCGCGGCCTGCTGGCTCGCCGTCATGAAGGCGGGGGCCGTCGCGGTCACCGTCCTGGCCCAGCAGCGGGCCCAGGAGCTGTCGGTGATGTGCGAGATGGCCGGCGTCAGCCACGCCCTGTGCGACATCCGGGCGGTCGACGACCTGGTCAAGGCGGAGGTGCCGGGCCTGCGGGTCACCGCCTACGGCGGTGACGCGCCGGACGACCTGCTGCGGCTCGCGGCCCGCCACCCCGGCTCGTTCGACGCGGTGCGGACGGCCGCCGACGACGTGGCGCTGATCGCGTTCACGTCGGGCACCACGGGCCGCCCCAAGGGATGCATGCACTTCCACCGCGACGTCCTGGCCGTCGCCGACACCTTCTCCGCCCATGTGCTGCGGCCGGAGCCCGACGACCTCTTCGCGGGCAGCCCGCCACTCGGTTTCACCTTCGGCCTCGGCGGCCTGGTGATCTTCCCGATGCGCGCGGGTGCCTCGGCCCTGCTGCTGGAGCAGGCCGCGCCCCGGCAGCTGCTCGCCGCGGTGGCCCGGCACCGGGTGACCGTGCTGTTCACGGCCCCGACGGCGTACCGGGTCATGCTGGACGAGGTCGACACCCATGACACCGGCTCGCTGCGCCGCTGCGTCTCGGCCGGCGAGAACCTGCCCGCCGCCACCTGGCGCGCCTGGCGCGAGCGGACCGGGCTGCGCATCATCAACGGCATCGGCGCCACGGAGCTGCTGCACATCTTCATCTCCGCCGCCGACGGCGCGATCAGGCCGGGCACGACCGGGGTGCCGGTACCGGGGTGGCACGCGCGCGTGGTGGACGCCTCGGGGCGGCCGGTGCCCGACGGCGAGGAGGGGCTGCTGGCCGTGCGCGGCCCGGTCGGCTGCCGCTATCTGTCCGACCCGAGGCAGCGGGAGTACGTCCGTGACGGCTGGAACCTCACCGGCGACACCTACGTCCGTGAGCCGGACGGCTATCTGCGCTATGTAGCCCGCGCGGACGACATGATCATCTCGGCGGGGTACAACATCGCGGGCCCGCAGGTCGAGGAGGCGCTGCTGGCCCACCCGGATGTGGTCGAGGCGGCCGTGGTGGGCCGCCCGGACGAACTGCGCGGCCAGATCGTGGTGGCCTACGCGGTGCTGCGCGACGGCGTCCCGCACGACGACGCCACGGCGGAGGCGCTGCGTTCGTTCGTGAAGGACCGTCTCGTCCCGTACAAGTGCCCGCGCCGGATCGTCTTCCTGGACGCGCTGCCCCGGACCGCCACCGGGAAGCTGCAGCGCTTCCGGCTGCGCGGCTGAGGATGTGCCGGGACGCCCTTAGAGTGATCACGTGGTCGAGCAGCACACTCCGCGGTCCCTGATCGTCTCCCTGTACGGCGCGTACGGGCGGACGCCCGACAACGCCCCGCTGCCGGTCGCCGAGCTCATCCGGCTGCTGGCGGTGCTCGGCGTGGACGCTCCGTCGGTGCGCTCCTCGGTGTCCCGGCTGAAGCGGCGCGGGCTGCTGGAGCCGCGCAGGACTGCGGACGGGGCCGCCGGGTACGCCCTGTCGGCGGACGCCCGTCAGCTCCTGGACGACGGCGACCGGAGGATCTACGGCACCCGGGAGCCCGAGCTCTCCGAAGGCTGGGTGCTCGCGGTGTTCTCGGTGCCCGAGGCCGAGCGGCACAAGCGGCATCTGCTGCGCTCACGACTCGGGCGCCTCGGGTTCGGGACGGCCGCGCCGGGGGTGTGGATCGCGCCTGCCGCGCTGTACGAGGAGACACGGCACACCCTGCAGCGGCTCCAGCTCGATCCGTACGTGGACCTGTTCCGCGGGGAACACCTGGGCTTCGCGGCGACGGCCGAGTCAGTGGCGCGCTGGTGGGACCTGGCGGCGATCGCCAAGCTGCACGAGGAGTTCCTGGATCTGCACGAGCCGGTGCTGCGGGCCTGGTCGAAGACGGCGGGCGGCTCGCCCGAGGACGCCTACCGGGACTACCTGTTCGCGCTGGACACCTGGCGCCGGCTGCCGTACGCGGATCCCGGCCTGCCGACCGGGCTGCTCCCCGCGGGCTGGCCGGGAGGACGGGCGGCGGCCGTCTTCGCCGGGCTGCACGACCGCCTGCGGGACCTGGGGGCCGGGTTCGTCAGCGGCTCGCGGGACCGGCCGGCGCCGCCGTCAGAGTGAGGCGTGGTTTGGGGGCGTCGGTGCGGCCCGTCGGCGGTTTCCGGCTGCCCGCGCGGTACGGCGGGGGCCAGACGGCGCCGGGGCCCTCGTACCCCTGTTCGGCCGCGGCGTGCAGCGTCCAGTGCGGGTCGTACAGGTGCGGGCGGGCCAGGGCGCACAGGTCGGCCCGGCCGGCGAGCAGCAGGGAGTTCACGTCGTCCCAGGAGGAGATGGCGCCGACCGCGATGACCGGGACGCGCAGCGCGTTGCGGATCCGGTCGGCGTACGGGGTCTGGTACGAGCGGCCGAATTCGGGACGCTCGTCGGGTACCACCTGGCCGGTGGAGACGTCGATGGCGTCGGCGCCGTGCTCGGCGAACGCGCGGGCGATCTCCACCGCGTCGTCGGCGGTGGTGCCACCGGGCGCCCAGTCGGTGGCGGAGATGCGGACGGTCATGGGGCGCTCGCCGGGCCACACCGCGCGCACCGCGTCGAAGACCTCGAGCGGGAAGCGGAGTCGCTTGGCGAGCGAGCCGCCGTAGGCGTCGGTCCGCCGGTTGGTGAGGGGCGAGAGGAACCCGGAGAGCAGGTAGCCATGGCCGCAGTGCAGTTCGAGCAGGTCGAATCCGGCGCGTACGGCGCGGCGGGCGGCGGCCGTGAACTGCTCACGGATGTCGGTGAGCGCGGCGCGGTGCAGTTCGTGGGGGACCTGGTTGACGCCGGGGCGGTAGGGCAGTGGTGAGGCGGCGGCGACGGGCCAGTTGCCGGTGTCGAGCGGCTGGTCGATGCCTTCCCACATATGCTTGGTGGAGCCCTTGCGGCCGGAGTGGCCGAGCTGGAGGCCGATGGCGGTGCCGGGGGCCTGCTGGTGGACGAAGTCGGTGATGCGGCGCCAGGCGCCGGTCTGGACGGGGGTGTAGAGCCCGGCGCAGCCGGGGGTGATGCGGCCCTCGGGGCTGACGCACACCATCTCGGTCATGACGAGCCCGGCGCCCCCGAGGGCGCGGGCGCCGAGGTGGACGAGGTGGAAGTCGCCGGGTACGCCGTCGGCGGCCGAGTACATGTCCATGGGCGAGACGACGACCCGGTTGCGCAGGGTCAGTCCGCGCAGCCGGAAGGGGGTGAACATCGGGGGTGTGGCGGGCGGGCAGCCGAAGTCGCGCTCGACGGCGTCGGTGAAGGCCGGGTCGCGCAGCCGCAGGTTGTCGTGGGTGACGCGGCGACTGCGGGTGAGGAGGTTGAAGGCGAACTGGCGGGGCGGCTGGTCGACGTACCCGGCGAGTTCCTCGAACCAGCGCAGGCTGGCGGCTGCGGCGCGCTGGGTGGACTCGACGACGGGCCGGCGTTCCTCCTCGTACGCGGCGAGGGCGGCGGGGAGGTCGGGTTGTTCCTCGACGCAGGCGGCGAGCGCGAGGGCGTCCTCGACGGCCAGCTTGGTGCCGGAGCCGATGGAGAAGTGGGCGGTGTGGGCGGCGTCGCCGAGCAGGACGGTGTTGCCGTGGGACCAGCGGTCGTTGACCACGGTGCGGAAGGCGATCCAGGAGGATGCGTTGGAGCGCAGGGACCGGCCCCGGAGGGCGTCGGCGAAGATCTTGGCGCAGCGCTCGACGGACTCCTGTTCGTCGAACTCGTCGAAGCCGGCCGCGCGCCACACCTCCTCGCGCATCTCGACGATGACGGTGGAGGCGCCGAGTGCGGGCTGCCGTCCGGAAGGGCCGGGTGCCGGGTGCTGTCCGGCGGGGCCCGGTGCGGGGTGGTCGGGAGCCGTGCGGGCGTAGGGGTAGGCGTGGAGCTGCATCACGCCGTGCTCGGTCTCGGCGATCTCGAACCGGAAGGCGTCGAAGGCGAAGTCGGCGGCGAGCCAGATGTAGCGGCAGCGGTGCGTGGTGAGGTGCGGCCGGAACGCGTCGGCGTGCGCGTCGCGGGTGCGGCTGTGCACTCCGTCGGCGGCGATGACCAGGTCGTGGGTGGCGGCGAGCTCGGCGGCCGGCGGGGCCTCCGTGCGGAAGCGGAGCCGTACGCCGAGGCCTTCGCACCGGTCGCGCAGGATTTCGAGGAGCCTGCGGCGGCCGAGGGCGGCGAAGCCGTGGCCTCCGGAGGTGAGGATGCGGCCGCGGTGGACGATGTCGATGTCGTCCCAGCGCACGAACTCGTCCTGCAGCGCCCCGTACACGACGGGGTCGGCGTGCTCGATTCCGCCGAGGGTCTCGTCGGAGAGGACGACGCCGAACCCGAAGGTGTCCTCGGGGGCGCCGCGCTCCCAGACCGTGATGTCGCGGCCGGGGTCGAGCCGTTTGAGCAGGGCGGCGGCGTAGAGCCCGCCGGGCCCCCCGCCGATGACGGCGACGCGCAGGGGCGGCCGTGCGGGGCCCGCGGTGCTCATCGGCCTTGCCATTTCGGCGGGCGCTTCTCGGTGAAGGCGGCGTGGAACTCGGCGTAGTCCTCCCCGGTCATGAGGAGGGCCTGGGTGGCGGCGTCGAGTTCGACGGCGGCGGCGAGCGGCATGTCGAGTTCCGCGGTGAGCAGCGCCTTGGTCTGGGCGTGTGCGAGGGCGGGGCCGTCGGCGAGGCGGCGGGCGAGCTCGGCGGCACGGGTGCCCGCCCGGCCGTCCTCGGTGAGTTCGCTGATCAGGCCGATGCGCTCGGCCTCGGGGGCGCGGACCGCCTCGCCGAGCATGAGCAGCCGGGTGGCGTGGCCGAGGCCGACGACGCGGGGCAGCAGATAGGCGGCGCCCATGTCGCCGCCGGAGAGGCCGACGCGGGTGAAGAGGAAGGCGAAGCGGGCGGTGGGGTCGGCGACGCGGAAGTCGGCGGCGAGCGCGAGGACGGCGCCTGCGCCCGCGGCGACCCCGTGGATCGCCGCGATGACGGGGAAGGGGCATTCGCGGACGGCGCGCACGACCTGTCCGGTCATCCGGTTGAAGTCCAGGAGCTGCGCGGTGTCCATGGCGAGGGTGGCGCCGATGATGTCGTCGACGTCGCCGCCGGAGCAGAAGCCGCGCCCCTCGCCGCCGAGGACGAGGGCGCGGACGGCCCGCTCCCTGGACAGCTCGGCGAGCAGGTCGCGCAGGTCGGCGTAGGCGCCGAAGGTCAGCGCGTTGAGCTTGGCCGGCCGGGCGAGGGTGACGGTGGCCACGCCGTCGTCGACGGCGAGCCGCAGATGCCGCCACTCCTCGGTGCGGGGCACGGAACCGGTGAACGGGCTCATGGGGGCGGCCTCCCTCAGCGAGCGGGCTGCTGATGCCTGCATTCAGAAGCTATCACTCGTGCGTGACTTCCGTCACGACTGCGCGATAAACTCGCCGGTAAGGGGGCGTCGTGTCACATCTGTCCGGAACCGGCGAAGGTCCTGTACCAGCTGTGGCACAGGTCCCCGGCAGGTGGGCGGGCGCCCCTGGTTCGGCTGCTTGCTCTTCGTAGGGTTGGCCTCGGGACCTCAGCAACCTCACCCGTCACAGAGGTCCATACTTCCCGAACGAAACACCGGAAACGGACCCCCCGCCGTGCTCGAAGCCTCCGGCCCAGCCTTCTGGCGTATCGCGCTGCCGCACAGCACCGCCGCAGTGCCGATCGCCCGCGCGCTGATACGGACGGCGCTGGCGGATCTGGACGCGCCGGCCGACGGCGACACCGCGGAGCTGCTCACGGCGGAGCTCGTCGCCAACGCGGTGGAGCACACCTCCGGCGACGGCCCCATCGAACTGGTGGTGGAACTGCTGCCGTGGGGCTGTCAGGTCGAGGTGCACGACGGCGACCCGTCGCCGCCCGGCGATCTGGCCCGCCCGGGGCCGCTCGGGCCGCCCGACCCGTGGCAGGAGCACGGGCGCGGGCTGCTGCTGATCCGTACGCTCAGCTCGGCGTGCGGGCACCGCCCCACCCCGCAGGGCAAGGCGGTGTGGTTCACCCTGCCGAGGTGACGAGGGCCTTGTCCTCCCGCTCGCCGTCCGCCGGCGCACCGGCGGCGAGCCGCGAGTTGCGACGCCCGTAGAACAGGTACACCAGCGCGCCGGCCACCAGGAACACCGCGAACTGCGCCCAGGTCTCCCAGCCGGTGCCCCACATCAGGTAGAGGCAGAAGGCCACGCCGAGGGCCGGGCTGAACGGGTAGAGCGGCACCCGGAAGCCGGTCTCGGTACCGGGGTAGCGGCGGCGCAGCGCGATCACCGCGATGTTGACCACGGCCATGACGGCGAGCGTGCCGATGGTGGTCAGGTTCATCACCACGTCGAGCGGGACGACGGCCGCCGGGACGGCGAAGACGAGGGCGACGATCCAGGTGTTGGCGACGGGCGTCGAGGTCTTCGGGGAGACACGGGCGAAGACGCCCGGGATCAGGCCGTCGCGGGACATCGACATCAGGACGCGGGTCTGGCCGTACATCACGGCGAGGACCACCGAGGCGATGGCGACGACGGCGCCGAAGGCGACGACTCCGCCACCGATCGCCGAACCGGTGACCTTGTCGACGATCAGGGAGAGCGCGGCCGGCTGGTCGGCGACGTCACCGGCGGACATGGCGCCGATGGCGGCGATCGCGACCAGGCAGTACAGCAGCGTGACGACACCGATACAGATCATGATCGCCAGCGGGATGTTCCGGCGCGGGTTCTTCACCTCTTCACCGGCGGTGGTGATCGCGTCGAAGCCGATGTACGAGAAGAACGCCAGCGAGGCACCCGAGGTGACGCCCATGAGCCCGTGCGAGGCGAACGGCGAGAGGTTGTCGGAGGTGAAGGCGGTGAAGGCGATCCCGCAGAACAGCACGAGGACGGCCAGCTTCACCACGGCCATGGCCGCGGTCGCCCGGGCGCTCTCGCGGACGCCGCGGACGAGCAGCAGGGCGGCGAGCGCGATCACCACGACGGCGGGGACGTTGACGACGCCGCCGTCCCCGGGCGGGCTGGAGAGCGCCGCGGGCAGCTGCCACCCGGTCAGGCTGCCGAGGAGCTCGTTGAGGTACTGGCCCCAGCCGACCGCGACGGCGGAGACGGAGATGCCGTACTCCAGCAGCAGGCACCAGCCGACGAGGAAGGCGACGCGCTCGCCGAGTGTGGCGTAGGCGAAGGAGTAGGAGCTGCCCGAGACCGGGATCGCGCTGCCCAGCTCAGCGAAGGAGAAGGCGGTGAAGATGCAGGTGATCGCGGCGAGGACGAAGGAGACGACGACCGCGGGGCCGGCCTCGGCGACGCTGTCGGAGAGGCCGACGAAGATTCCGGTGCCGACGATGGCGCCGACGCCGAAGCACACGAGCTGGAAGAGGCCCATGGTGCGCTTGAGGCCATGACCCTCCAGGTCGGCGCCGGATTCGGCGACCAGCTGGGCGGGAGTTTTGATGCGCGGTCCGGTGGGACGCATGGGGTGGTTCTCTTCTCTGGGCCGTACGGTCGTGCACACGCGAAGTGGGGTCCGGGCGTGCGAGCCCGAACCCCACCATTTGCGCCGATGCTAACCGGCCGAACGCATATTCACCCAATCGGTCGCATGCTCATCCCTCAGGGCGCGGCGAGCGTGGCGACCAGGACGGCCTTGATCGTGTGCATCCGGTTCTCCGCCTGGTCGAAGACGACCGAGTGCCCGGACTCGAAGACCTCGTCGGTGACCTCCAGCTCGGTCAGGCCGTGCCGCTCGTGGATCTCCCGGGCGACCGCGGTGCCGAGGTCGTGGAAGGCCGGCAGACAGTGCAGGAACCTGACCCGGTCGTTGCCGGTGGCGCGCAGGACGTCCATGGTGACCCGGTACGACGCGAGGGCGGCGATGCGCTCGTCCCAGACCTCCTGCGGCTCACCCATCGAGACCCAGACGTCGGTGGCGACGCAGTCGGCGCCGCGGACACCCTCGGCGATGTCCTCGGTGAGCGTGACCCGTGCACCGCTGGTCGCGGCGAGGTCACGGGCCCGCCCCACGATGTCGTCGCCCGGCCAGTACGCCCGCGGGGCCACGATCCGGACGTCCATGCCCAGCAGGGCGCCGGTGATCAGATAGGAGTTGCCCATGTTGTAACGGCCGTCGCCGAGATAGGCGAAGGCGATGGTCTCCAGGGGCTTGCCGGTGTGTTCGGCCATGGTGAGCACATCGGCGAGCATCTGGGTGGGGTGCCAGACGTCGGTGAGCCCGTTGTAGACGGGCACGCCCGCGTGGGCGGCGAGCTCCTCGACGGTGTCCTGGGAGGCGCCCCGGAACTCGATCGCGTCGAACATCCGGCCGAGCACCCGGGCCGTGTCCTTCGCGGACTCCTTCTTGCCGAGGTGGGAGCCGGACGGATCGATGTACGTGGTGGAGGCACCCTGGTCGGCGGCGGCGACCTCGAACGCGCACCGCGTACGGGTGGAGGCCTTCTCGAAGATCAGCGCGATGTTCCTGCCGCGCAGCCACTGCACCTCGGAGCCCGCCCTCTTGGCCGCCTTGAGCTCGGCCGCCAGCTCGATCAGGCTGCGGAACTCCTCGGCGGTGAAGTCCAGCTCCTTGAGGAAGTGCCGGCCGGTGAGATCGGTGGCCATGGGTGCTCCTGGGTTCCCGGATACGAAGACCATGGAAGTGTATACGAGGAATAGAATTTATATGCGGACCGGGTCGTCCTGGAAGAGTCCACCGTACGAAAGGGACGAAGCGTCGCCGAGGACCGTCGCTACGCCGCGTCCCGCTCGACGGGGCAGCTCATACAGCGCGGGCCGCCGCGGCCGCGGCCCAGCTCGCTGCCCGGGATCTCTATCACCTCGATGCCCTGCTTGCGCAGATGCGTGTTGGTGGTCACATTGCGCTCGTACGCGACGACGACGCCCGGCTCCACCGCCAGGACGTTGCAGCCGTCGTCCCACTGCTCCCGCTCGGCCGCGTGCACGTCCTGCGTCGGGGTCAGCACCCGGATGCCGGGCAGACCCAGCGCATGGGCGATCGCGCTGTGCATGTGCTGCGGCGGATGGTCGGTCACCTTCAGCCCATGATCGCGCTCGCCCGGCTCGATCGTGTACGAGCGGAGCATCCCCAGCCCGGCGTACTGCGTGAACGTGTCGTGGTCGACCATCGTCATCACCGTGTCCAGGTGCATGAGCGCGCGCCGCTTCGGCATGTCGAGCGCCACGATCGTACGGGCCGAGCCGGCCGCGAACAGTCCGCGGGCCAGCATCTCCACCGCCTGCGGGGTGGTGCGCTCGCTCATCCCGATCAGGACGGCGCCGTTGCCGATGACCAGGACGTCGCCGCCCTCGATCGTCGAGGGGTAGTCGTCCTGCCCCTCCGACCAGTGGTGGAAAGGGCCCGCCTCGGGGCCGGTGAACAGCGGGTGGTGTTTGTAGATGGCCTCGAAGTGGACCGTCTCGCGCTGCCGCGCGGGCCAGCGCATGGCGTTGATGGAGACCCCGTCGTAGATCCAGGCCGAAGTGTCCCGGGTGAACAGGTGGTTGGGCAGCGGCCGGAGCAGGAACTCGTCCATCTCCATCACATGGAACCGCACGGACGTCGGCTCGGGGTGACCGGCGAGGAACTCCCGCTTCGTCATCCCGCCGATCAGCGCCTCGACCAGCTCTCCGGTCGCCATCCCGTCGAACACCGCTCTGAGGTGGTCGGTGGCCAGCGGTCCGTACTCCTTCTCGTCGAAGACCCGGTCCAGGACGAGCTTCCTGGCCTCCGGAATCTCCAGCGACTCGTGCAGCAGATCCCCGACGAGGTGCACGGCCACCCCGCGGTCACGCAGCACATCGGCGAATCCGTCGTGCTCGTGGCGGGCCCTCCGCACCCACAGCACGTCGTCGAAGAGCAACGCGTCCTTGTTGCTCGGTGTCAGCCGCTTCAGTTCCAGATCGGGCCGGTGGAGGATGACGCGGCGCAGGCGCCCGGTCTCGGAATCGACATGGAATCCCATGCCCCCATCCTCGCCGCGTCCGACCCTCTTCACCCGGCAAACGGCCGGAGCTTCTCCAGACGGAGCTCGCACTGCAGCGCGTCGTGCAGGGCGTCGGCGGCCAGATCGCGCCGTTCCTCGTCGGTGAGCTCCGGGAGCTCCCGTTCCACCAGCCGCCGCAGCACCCGCCAGGTGCTGTTGCCGCGCGGTGGGTGACCACTGACGTTCCCCCTGATCATCCGGCGGATGTCGTACGGGATGTGGAGCCGCTCCTGCTCGTCCGGCGCGGCCAGCAGCGCGGCCGCCCGCTCGGAAGACATGTCCTCGATGCCGCACCGCGCCGCGAGCTCCCCCGCGAGCAGACGCACATGATCGGCTCGCAGGGCCTGCTCCACGGCCTCCCGGAAGGTCCCGGCCGGGTCGCCCGCCGCGAACGGCTCGACGTGCACCAGCAGGGTGAGCAGCGCGTACAGCGCCCCTGACCCGCCCTCCGTCTCGGTCAGGCGCCGCTGCTGGGCCTCGAGCCCCCGGCCCATCAGGTCACGCAGCCTCGCCGAGCGGACGAGACCGCGGACGGCCTTCTCGGAGAAGGCGAGCGGGTGCGTCCCGGGCACCAGGGTGGCGTCCACCACTTCCTCGCAGATCAGTTCCGCATGCACGCACTCGGCGAACCGGGGCTCCTCGAGCAGTTCCTCCACGACGCCCGGGCCGCGCCGCTCCAGCCACGGGACCACGCCCAGACGGAGGTCCCCGTCGGGGTCCTCGAGCGGTACCCCGGCGCGGATCAGCGCCACCAGGGCCGCCAGATCGGGCGTCTGTGGCCAGGGTCCGTCGCCGCGCCGGGCCACCAGCGCCCGGACGGTCCCGCGCCGGTCCCCCGCCTGCCGCATCCGCCCGGCGATCGCGACCAGCACCGGCTCCAGCGCGGCGACGGGCGGACGCTCCCGCTGGAACCGCTGGAGGTAGAGGTCGAGCCACTGGTGGACGGATGCCAGCGGGAGCACTTCGGTGCCGCCGGCGCGGCCGGTGATCCGGTCCAGTACGCCGGTGGCGTCCAGCAGAGTCAGCCAGTACCCGGCGGCCGTGTCCACGGCGGCGTGCGACGAGCCGCGGGGCACCGGCGGCAGCCGCAAGAGGTGGGTGCCGAGGTCGGGCCGCTCCCCCACCAGCCGCTCCAGGACCGGAAGCCAGGCCGTCCACACCGCGACGGTGGCCTTCTCCATGCCGCCACCGCGCAGGAGTTTGGCCAGGATCTCCGCATGGTCGTCATCGGCCGGCAGCGGTCCGTCCGCCGTCGCGGCCAGCTCGTCGGCGAAGGTCTGCGGAGTCGCGCCGCCTCTGCCGCACCACACGAGCACCAGGTCGCGGAAGCGCCGCAGCGCCTCGTCCGCCGGGAGCCGCGCGGACAGGCCCTTGCTGTACTCCCTGACCATCCTGTCGGTGATCACGCCCAGCGCGGTGAACTCGGCCATCAGCCCGGCCAGCGTGTTCTCGTCGACCTGCTTGCCGGCCTGCCGCTCCAGCTCCCTGGCCTCCGTGAACAGCGGCCGCGCCATCGCCGGGCTCCCCGCCCCGGCGATCAGCCGGGCTCCCTCGTCCAGCGCGTACGGCAGCAGTTCGGGCATGTCGGCGGTGAGTTTGCCGACCCTGTCCCGCAGTTGTCCGGCCGCGCGGCCCGGCTTGGCGACCGCGGTGCCGGCGCAGGCGCGCAGCGGCGCGAGCAACGCCATCGCGCGCCGCGCGTGGTGAGGGTGGTCACGGCAGACCTGGGCGAGGAAACCGAGCCCGGTGGCCAGGACCCGGCCCACCGGTGTGCCGGGGCCGCCGGCGGGGTCGAGGCCGAGCGCGCGGGCCACCACGTCCTCGGCGGCACCGGCCCGCTCGGGCACCAGGCGCACGATCTCCTGCCCCTCGTCGAGCGCTCCCCATGCGTACCGCCGGGCCGTGAGGCACTCCTGGCGTGCGTCGGCGGGACTTCCGGCGAGCACCGCGCCCGCCGACAGCAGCCGGCCGTCGCTCACGGGCTGCTGATGCCACTGGGGCGGCCGGACGGGCCGGTCGCCGGGCGGCTGTGCGCCGTACGCCGCGCAGTCGGCGAGGAACGCCTGGTAGGCCGCGGCCGAGTCGGCGTGCTCCGGCCGGTGCCCGGGCAGCGCGCGCTCCTCCCGGTCCCGCTCGTCGTAGAGCGTGGCCAGCGCCCGCAGGCCCTCGGACCACACGGCGGGTGGAATGAAGTCGTACGCGCCCGGACCGAGGCGATCGCGGGTGCCGACCCACCAGAAGTCATTGATGCCGACGACCGACATCGGGCCCTGATAGCGCAGGTCCACCCGCAACTGGTACTGCCGGCCCCGGTCTTCGAAGGTGTACATGGCGTGTTCGCCCTCGACGCGTCCGCCGAACCGGGACACGACGCGCTCGAAACGGGCCCCGGTGTGGTACTCCGCGCCGTCGAACATGCGGATCTGCAGATGGCCGGCGTGCGGATGCGGAGCGGGGGACGACGCGGGCCTGACGTACACCGCGCGGTGCAGCTGCTCGATGTGCTGCTCCCCGCCGAACTCGTCCAGCAGAGCCCGCCACCTGGCCGGCCGTCCGGTGCCGCGCGGGTCGAGCAGCGCCGGATGCACCAGCCCCACCGTGCCGCCGGTGAGGACGACGGGGCCGTCGGTGCCGGTCAGCTCGATCCGGGTGCCGTCGACGCCGGTGAGCAGCCCGGCCCGGCCGACGTCCGGGCCCTCGGGGCCGTACGGCGCGACGACGGCGAACCTCAGGGCCCGCTGCCAGTAGGGGTCGGTCCACACCGCGCGGAGCAGCCCGGCCGGAACGGGCAGGGAACGAACCATCCATGTCTCGGCCAGGGTGCGGGCCTCGGCGGCGTGGTCCCGGATCCACTCCGCCAGGGCGGTCAGCTCCGCGAGCGCCGGCTCGCCCTTGAGCGCGGGCGGCACCTTCTTCAGCTCCCGCCCGGTGGCGGTCTTCCGGCACCGCACCGCGGGCTTCGGCTCGGCATACGCGTCGAGCGTCACTTCCCAGTCCCCGACAGCGGTCCAGCCCGCGGCCACACCCATGACGCATCCCCCGTGTCCGTGCCCCCCGCCCCTGCCCGAGCGGGTGATCACACCCTACGGGGAGGCACTGACAGCGCCTCCCCGCAGGGCGTCCCGTCCGGCGGCGGGTGGGCTCACAGGCGCGGGTCGACCGGCTCCGACTCCAGGGCGAGGACGGCGAAGACCGCCTCGTGGACCCGCCACAGCGGCTCACCGCCGGCGAGCCGGTCCAGTGCCTCCAGCCCCAGGGCGTACTCGCGCAGGGCGAGGGACCGCTTGTGGCCGAGGAAGCGGTCACGGAGCCGCTCCAGGTGTTCGGGGCGGGTGTACTCGGGGCCGTAGATGATCCGGAGGTACTCCCGGCCGCGTACCTTGATGCCGGGCTGGACCAGCCGGCCCTTGCCGTCCCGTACGAGGGCCTGCAGCGGCTTGACGACCATGCCCTCGCCGCCGGCTGCCGTCATCTCCAGCCACCAGTCGACGCCCGCCCGCACCGATGTCTCGTCGCCGGTGTCGACGACCATCCGCCGGGTGACCTGGAGCAGGCCCGTCGGGTCGTGCTCCACGAGCCGGTCCAGCCACGCCAGTTGCTCGTCGTGCGGCACGGCAGCGAGCGAGCGTCCCTGGGCGGCCAGGATCTGGAAGGGGGCGAACCGCACTCCGTCCAGACCCTCGGTGTCCCAGCAGTACCGCCGGTAGGCCTCGGTGAACGCGGCCGCGTCCGCGGCCCGTTCCCGCTGCTTGTCCAGCAGCCCGCCGACGTCCAGGCCACGGCCCGCGGCCGCCTCCAGGGCCGCGACGGCGCCGGGCAGGACGGCGCCGGACGCGGCGCCCACCGCGGCGTACTGGGTGCGCAGCAGGCCGGACGCCTTGAGCGACCACGGCATGAGTTCGCCGTCCAGCAGCAGCCAGTCCGTGTCGAGTTCCTCCCACAGGCCCGCGGCCGTGATCGCCGTGCGCAGCCGCTCCAGCACCTGCTCGGTGACGCTCGCGCCGGCGTCGGCGCCGCCGGTCGACTCCGCGAAGAACGGCCGGCCGGTACGGGTGTGCAGGGAGCCCGTCGGAACCGTGCCGGGGCCCTCGGTACCGGCGGTGCCGCCGACGCCGAACCGTTCGCGGGCCGCGTCGGCGTCGCGGCAGACCAGTGCCACCGCCCGCGAGCCCATGTGTTTCTCCTCGCACACCACCCGCTCGACGCCGTCCGACCGGTACTGCGCGAACGCCTCCGCCGGGTGTTCCAGATAGCCCTCCTCGCGGGAGGTCGCGGTGGGCGCCATCGTCGGCGGCAGGTAGGCCAGCAGCCGCGGGTCGACGGCGAACCGGCTCATCACCTCCAGCGCCGCGGCGGCGTTCTCCTCGCGCACCCCGACGTTGCCCAGGTGCCGGGTCTCCACGACCCGCCGGCCGTGCACGTCGGCCAGGTCGAGGGGGCGGCCCTGGTGCCCGCCGGGTGCCTCGGGGGCGAGCGGCTTGGCCGGCTCGTACCAGACCTTCTCGGCGGGTACGTCGACCAGTTCGCGCTCGGGCCAGCGCAGTGCGGTCATGCGTCCGCCGAACACGGCTCCGGTGTCGAGGCAGATGGTGTTGTTGATCCAGGAGGTGCTGGGGACGGGCGTGTGGCCGTAGACGACGGCGGCACGGCCGCGGTAGTCCTCGGCCCAGGGGTAGCGCACGGGCAGGCCGAACTCGTCGGTCTCACCGGTCGTGTCGCCGTACAGCGCGTGCGAGCGCACCCGGCCGGAGGTGCGGCCGTGGTACTTCTCCGGCAGTCCGGCGTGGCAGACGACGAGCTTTCCCCCGTCGAGGACGTAGTGGCTGACCAGCCCGTCGATGAACTCCCGCACCCGGGTGCGGAACTCCTCGCTCTCCCCCTCCAGCTGCTCGATGGTCTCGGCGAGCCCATGGGTGTGCTGGACCTTCCTGCCCTTGAGCCAGCGTCCGAGCTTGTTCTCGTGGTTGCCGGGAACGCACAGCGCGTCGCCCGAGGCGACCATGCTCATCACGCGGCGCAGCACTCCGGGGCTGTCGGGGCCGCGGTCGACGAGGTCACCGACGAAGACGGCCGTGCGCCCCTCGGGGTGCGAACCGTCGTCGTAGCCGAGCTTGGCGAGCAGGGTCTCCAGTTCGGAGCTGCAGCCGTGGATGTCGCCGATGATGTCGAACGGACCGGTGAGGTGGCGCAGGTCGTTGAACCGCTTCTCCAGGACGACCTCGGCGGCCTCGACCTCCTCGACGCCGCGCAGGACGTGCACCTTGCGGAAGCCCTCGCGTTCCAGGCCGCGCAGCGAGCGGCGCAGCTCGCGCCGGTGTCGCTGGATGACGTGCCGGGGCAGGCCGGCGCGGTCGGGCCGGGTGGCGTTGCGTTCGGCGCAGACCTCCTCGGGCAGGTCGAGGACGATGGCGATGGGCAGCACGTCGTGTTCCCGGGCGAGCTGCACCAGCTTGCGGCGGCTCTCCTGCTGGACGCTGGTCGCGTCGATCACCGTCAGCCGGCCGGCCGCCAGGCGCTTGCCCGCTATGTAGTGCAGGACGTCGAAGGCGTCACGGCTGGCGCTCTGGTCGTTCTCGTCGTCGGCGACGAGGCCGCGGCAGAAGTCCGAGGAGATGATCTCGGTGGGCTTGAAGTGCTTGCGCGCGAACGTCGACTTGCCGGAGCCGGTGGCTCCGACCAGGACCACGAGGGAGAGGTCGGTGACGGGCAGCTTGCGGGTCGTACTGGTTGCTTCGGTGGTGCTCATGCGACCTTCTCCTCCTTGTCGGTCGGGGCCTTCGCGGTCAGGGTGAACACGGCCATCTGGGTGGGCGGGCCGACCTCCGGGTCGTCCGGCCCGACGGGCACGAACTCCACGTAGTAGCCGTGCCGTTCGGCGACCGTGCCGGCCCAGGCGCGGAACTCCTCGCGGGTCCACTCGAACCGGTGGTCGCTGTGGCGTGTGTGCCCGGCGGGCAGCGTCTCCCAGCGGACGTTGTACTCGACGTTCGGCGTGGTCACGATCACCGTGCCGGGCCGGGCGGCACCGAACACGGCGTATTCGAGCGCCGGCAGCCTCGGCAGGTCGAGGTGTTCGACGACTTCGCTCAGCACCGCCGCGTCATAGCCCTTGAGCCGCTTGTCGGTGTACGTGAGCGAGCCCTGGAGCAGGGTGACGCGGCCGGCCTGGCGCTCGCCCATCCGCTCCAGCCGCAGCCGGCGCGAGGCGACGGTCAGGGCCCGTACGGAGACGTCGACACCCACAATGTCGGTGAACCGGACGTCCTTGAGCAGTGCCTGGACCAGTTGTCCCTGGCCGCAGCCCAGGTCGAGCACCTTGCTCGCGCCGGCGTCGCGCAGCGCCTTCAGGATGGCGTCGCGCCGCTGCTCGGCGAGCGGCACGGGTTTGGCTTCCGTGTCGGTCGTCTCGTCGACCGCGTTGTCGACGTCCTCGACGTCGAGGTCTTCGGTCTCGGCGAGCCGCACCAGCTCCAGCCTCTCCATCGCCTGCCGGGTCAGGCCCCAGCGGCGGGAGAGGTAGCGGCTGGTGATGAGCTTCTGCTCGGGGTGGTCGGCGAGCCAGCCTTCGCCGGCCCGCAGCAGCTTGTCGACCTCGTCGGGTGCCACCCAGTAGTGCTTGGCGTCGTCGAGGACCGGCAGCAGGACATACAGGTGCCGCAGCGCGTCGGCGAGCCGCAGCTCGCCCTCCAGGACCAGGCGCACATAGCGGGAGTCCCCCCACTGGGGGAACCGCGCGTCGAGCGCCACCGGCTCGGCCTCGACCGACGACCAGCCGAGCGGCCCGAAGAGCGCACGGACCAGGTCGGCACCCCCGCGCGCGGGCAGCGCCGGGACCTCGATCCGCAGCGGCAGCGGCGCCGCGGCCCGTTCCGGCAGGGCGTTGCACACGCCGCGCAGGGCGCTTTTGAAGACCGTGCTGACGGCCACGGACAGCAGCGACGAGGCGGCGTACGGCCGGTCGTTCACATACTGCGCGAGCGCCGCGTCGGGAGCGCCGCCACGGCCCTTGCCCCGGCCGCGACGGACCAGCGCCACGGGATCCACCTCAAGCAGCAGGGCCGCCGTGCAGCGCTCCGACGTCGCCTCGGGGTAGAAGACATGCGCCGTGCCGTGCGAGGTGGAGAACGCCTGCGCCTTGTCGGGATGCTTGTGCAGCAGGAAGCCGAGGTCGGTTGCGGGGCGCTCTGGGGAGCCGGTCGTACTGATCGTCAGGAACACGCGTCCGAGTATGAGCCGCTCCGGCCGCTGTGAACAGCGGTTTTCATAGGGGCCTGGCCGCACCGAGTGGACTCGGCACCGCTGCGGAAGACCATGCGCCGGGGTGTGTGGCCTTCCCCGCGGGAACCGGCGCACGGACAGCGCTCATGGGGCGCGCGCGGAGGGCGCAGGGCGCACGCTCCCCCGTCGCTGTTCCGAACGGTCGTCAACAGGTAGCCCCTGCCGCGCCCACACCGGCACGCCCGGGTGAACCTTCGTCAACCTGGTGGCGCGCGTCCGTCCCCGCCAGTGACCAGCGGCCCGCACCCCTCGTTGGCTCGGGCGGAGCCGGACCGCCCGGCCCGCGCGCCGGCGGCAGCTGTCGGCGCGTCGTAATGTCGCGCCACCCTCCCCCACGGGGTGGGCCAGGGCCGAGGAGGCCGCCATGTCCCAGGAAGCCGTGCCCGAACAGACCACGCCCGAGCAGCCGGTGCAGGAGTCCGTGCCCGAGCAGAAGGGCGCCGGCGCCCCCAAGAACCTGCTGCAGCAGATGGAGGAGTTGATGGCGGCACTCACCGCCGATCTTTCACAGCTCGACGCCGATCTTCAGTCCTCGGCCGACCGCACGGGGTCAGCCGGTTCCACCGCGCCCGCCGAGAGCGCCGCCGAGGGCCGCCCCGCCGACGGGAGCACCTCCACACTCCGCTGACGGCCCGCCCGGCACCGAGGTCAGGACGCCGACCCCGCCGCCGAGTCCGCCGGGTCCGCCATCTCCACCCGCTCACGTCCCGCGCCGGAGGGTCTGCTCCGGTCCCGGACCGCGAGCCGGCGCAGCATGACGCGCACCCGGTCGCTCGACTCGTCGGCGGCGTCGATCGCCTCGATGCACTGCCAGTACAGCCCCTCCTCGTCGGTCGCACAGGCGACGCCGACGAGTGCGATGCCCACCTCGCCCAGCAGCGCGACGAGCGCGAGCAGCGCACCACGCAGGTCGGTGACCACCGTCAGCTGCGCCGCCCGCACTCCTCCCGTGCGCAGCACCGGGTGGTCGGGGCCGGTGCCCCGGCCGCCCGTCTCGCTGAGCCCTCGCGCCTCGCCTCTCAGCTCCGGCGGTCCGCACATCGCCAGATGGCTGCCGAGCGCCTGGGCGAGGGCTTGCGCCTGCCAGGCCTCCGCCACGATGTCCTGCGCCGACCCGCTGTCCGCCAGAGACCGCCGACTGGCCGTGATGAGCCGCTCCGCATCCATGTACGCCGCCCCCGTTCGTACGACTGTCCGCCCATCTATTCACTACCCAGAGTGAAGGCGAACGGACCCAAACGCCAGGGGAATTCGGAAATCTGTGGACACGAAGCTCAGTGTGAATATGTGGATCACTCCGTAGAGTGACGATCCTTGCGTGCGGCACGTCCCGGAGGCCGCCCGACGGGGAAGCGGAGCTCATTGCGGTCGATCTTGGCGGAGAGAGCCGCCAGCGGATCGACGCCCAGGACGCCGCAGAACTGGAGCAGATAGGCGAGGACGTCCGCGACCTCGTCCGCCACGCGATGCGCCGACTCGGGTTCCTCCATCACCCGGTCCGCTTCCTCGGGAGTCAACCACTGGAAGATCTCCAGCAGTTCGGCCGCTTCGACGCTCAGCGCCGCGGCGAGGTTCTTGGGGGTGTGGTACGGCTGCCACTCGCGGGACGCCGCGAACTCCGCCAGCCTGCGCTGCAATCCCTGCACATCCAGTTCTGTCACGGCCCCAGGTCTACCACCGTCACCCCGTCGGCCCGGTGCGCGGCCCCCGCCCCCGTCCCGCCGACGGTCCCCACCAGCCGGATGTGGCCCTCGCCGCAGATCGCCGCTGCCAGCGACATCAGTTCGGCCGCCTGCCGGGGGTCGAGATCGCGGTCGAAGCCGTCGGCGAGGACCGTGAGCGTCTGCATGGCGTCCGGCACCTCCGCCGCCCGGTCCACGGCCAGCACGCCCGGCCCCGTCAGCAGCACGAGCGCGAGGGCGAGGTAGCGCAACTCGCCCTCGCCGAGCCGTTCGACCGGCATGCCGGCGCCGTGCCCGTCGAGTCCGAGCACCGCCCGGACCCTGCCGTCGGCGAGTGTCTCGACGCCCAGCTCCCGCACCGGCCCGGCGCATCCCGCACGGGCGACCGCGGCCAGCCGGGCGTGTCGTCTCGGGCAGTCCGTGCGGGTCCGGTGCAGCACCGCGGCCAGGTTGTCGCAGCCGCGCCGCAGCCGGCCCTCGCCCGGGGCGACGGGTGCCCTCATGTGCTGCGGTTGCGGCTCGCAGGTGAAGAGGGAGCGAAGCGCGACCACGACCTGTTCGGCGGCGGCCAGCACTTTGAGCTGCCCTTGCGTCTTGCCCGCGACGCGCAGGGGCAGCAGCGCCGTGGCCAGACGGTCGTCCGGCAGGGGCGCCCGGGTCACCGGGGCCGCGCCCGCCGTGTGCCACTCGGCCTGGACGCTGCTGCGCCCCGGGTCCCGCAGGGCGGTGGTCAGCAGGGTGCGTCCGTCGCCGTCGGTCAGCCGTTCGCCGGCGATCCGGAGCCGGGGGTGGGCCTGTACGGCGAGGTCGAGGCGTACGGGGCCGGCCGGGCCGTCCACCGTGCAGCCGATCCGGAAGCCGCGCCGCCCCTGCGCGTCGGGCGCGGCGCGCTGGGGCACGCACGCTTCGGGGTCGGGGAAGACGTCGGGGAGCGCGGCCCCGGCGGCGAGCAGTGCGAGCGCCTCGTACGCCTGTAACGCGCCGGACTTGCCGCTGCCGCTCGACCCGGTGAAGAGGGTCACGGGCCCGAGGCGGAAGACGGCCCCGCGGTGCGACTTGAACGAGGACAGCCGCAGCTCGGTGACGGCCGGGCGGCCGGGGCTGCGGAAATGGGAGGGAGTCGGGAGGCCGGCGGGGGCGGGGAAGCCGCCGGGGCCTGAGGGACGGGCGCGGCCGGAGGGGTCCATGGCCGGACCGTATGAGCGCCCGTCCCTGCTGAACCGTTCCGCCCGAACATCTTTCCTACGAATGAGGGACGGAAGCGGCGGCGGCGCCCTCGACCTCCGTGCCGAGCGGCGCGAGCAGGAAGACGTTCCGGTCGACCCGGTGCATACCGCTGCCGAGACCGAAGACGACTCCGCTGCTGAAGTCCAGGATGCGCTTGGCGACCTCGGTGTCCGCCCCGGTGAGGTCCAGCAGGACCGGGATCTGCGCGATGAGGTACTCGGCGACCTCGCGCGCGTCGGCGAAGACCTGCACCCGCAGTACGACCATACGGCGCTGCTCGGCGGCCTCGTAGTCCCGCGGAATCGTCCGGTGGTCGATCCTGGACGGCCACTCGTTGCGCCCCCGCAGCGGGACGACCTGGGCCAGGCCCTCCCACTGTTCGTCGGTGACGTCGTACCTCTCGTACCTACTCATACGCCTATCCTCGCCTCCCTCACCCGTTCGGCCCAACTCCGACACGAACGGGTCCGGAACGAATCCGCGCCGCCCGCCGCTCCGGGGTCCGGGGTGCGGGTCAGCGGCGGGGGCGGAGCAGGGCGGCCGCCCCCCAGGCCGCCGCGGAGGCGCCGAAGCAGTCACCGCCGCCGTCGTGGCCGGTGAAGAACAGCACCACTCCCGCGACGAAGGCGACCACCGCGCTCACGATGGCGACGACGAACAGGGATTTCCGGGCCGCGGCCGGCGCTTTGTGGCGCACGGCACGGCGGGTCTCACGCCGCCTGCGGCGCCGCAGGCGACGCAATTCGGTCCTGGCCGCGGCGGCTTCCGCCCTTCGGCAGAACAATTCGTGCTCGGCCGCGGCCATGAGCTCGTCAAGGTTTGGCATATTCCAGTCGGGCAGGTGCGGGGTGTCCGGGCGCTCGTGCATGCTGGCCATGGGGGGCTTCCTCGGGGGTGTGTGCTCTGGGGACGTCTCCGTCACGCCCGCTGCTCACGGGTTCCTACGCCGGGTGAGCAGCGGGCTCCTCGGTGACTACATGCTGCTGAACTGGCTGATCGCGGCGAGGGCGAGAAGCAGGCCCACCGCCGGTACACCGGTCAGCAGCGGCCAGATCAGACGGCGGGGGCGGCCGGACCCGGCTGGGCCCGCCTCCTTGCCGGCCTGCCGCTCGCTGCGCCGGCGGTCACCCTCGGCGAAGATCCGGTCCAGTTCGGCCTTCACCTCGGCGGGCGGAGTGGAGCCGTAGTGCGCCAGCGCCCACAGGCGCAGAGCCGAGAAGTGCTTCGCGTACCAGCGGGGCGGGATGGGCGGCCCCCCGCCGGGGGTGCCTTCCGGCTGGTTCTCCAACATGATTGATACGCCTTCCTCTGTTGGTCGGGAGGTGAGGGCCGGCGCCGGTCGATCCTGCCCGACGGACCGGGGCCGGCCCCGTGTGCGCTAGATGTCGAAGCGGTCGAAGTCCGCCTTGTGGCGCTCCAGCCGCTCGTGAGCCCGCGTCAGGGCGGTGCGTACCGTCCGCCTGGTCCGGTGGATGCGCTTGGCGATCTCCTCCACGGACAGGCCCTCGCCGTAGTGCAGCTCCATGACGTGGAGCTGCCGGCCCCTGAGGTGCCGACGCATCAGCGTCCACAGCTCGCGGATCTGCTCCGGGGCGTGCTTGCGCACGCTGTCCGGCATCTCTTCCCCGTCGTCACCGTCCACGTCCTGGTCGCGCTCGTCGTCGTGGGACATGAGCGGGTCGAAGACGCAGGTGACGTACTCGTGCTTCCTCTTCCTCCTCCCTTCACTGCGCTTGCCGCGGGCGCGCCGGTACACCTCGGCGGTGAGCCGGTCGGTGACGACCTCGAAGCTGGTGATCTCTTCCGGTCTCGACCACGCGTCGGCGAAGGCCTCGTGGAGGACCTCTTCCTTCTCGTCGTCCTTGAGTCCCTGGAAGTCCAGCCCGGTGAGGAGCTCCGTCCGGAGAGCCTCGTACACGGCGGTGAGGATCTCTTTGGGCTGCTGCCCCCCTCTTTGAGCGGGGATATCAGGCACCGGGTGGCCTCCAGATCGTTCGCTGACGGTGAGAACGCGGAGAACGCGAATACGTCCTCACCCACTAGGCCGTCGGTGGCGGCAAAGATGCCCATGGCAACGGAATTGCCGCGTCCGGAACGCCGGGCGGGGCGGCTTCGTCACTCCGGCGAAAAGGCGGACGGCGCACGGCCCGAGGCGGGCGCCGAAACCCTTTCGGGCCGTGCCGCAATCGACGGGGACGGGTCGGCCGGCCTCACGTGGCGTCAGACGACGGCCATAAGAAGGGTGTTGTCCACAGGGCACGGCGGGCAGCATTGACAGCCCAAATGTGCACGGTTACTTTCGGCCCAGGCCGAAACTGTCCAGGTTCCCAGGCCTTCCGGAGGCCCCCATGAAGACAGGCTTCAAGCGCGCCACCGCACCTCTCGCACTCCTCACGCTCACCGCACTGACCGCGGCCGGCTGCGGCGACGGCGACAGCGGCTCGGGGTCGGACAAGGTCACCGTCTGGATGTATCCGGTGATCATGGATCCGAAGGCCAACGCCGCGTACTGGGACGGGATCGAAAAGGGTTTCGAGGCGGCGGAGAAGGGCGTCGACCTGAACATCGAGCAGCTGCCCTGGGAGAACCGCGACCAGAAGCTCGCCACGGCGTTCGGCAGCGGCAAGGGGCCGGACGTGGTCCTGCTCGGCCCCGACCAGATCCCCCAGTTCCAGGCGAACGGCGCGGTCCAGCCCGTGGACCGGGCCATCGAGAAGTCCAGGAGCGCGTTCCGGCCCGCCGCGCTGGAGGCGATGACCCAGGACGGCAAGGTCTACGCGGCGCCCATCTACCACACCGTCACCAGCACGCTCTACAACAAGAAGCTGCTGGACAAGGCGGGGATAAAGGAGCCACCCACCACCTGGGACGCCATCAGGGCGGCCGCGCCGAAGCTGAAGCAGGCCGGGGCGGCCACGCTGGACTACTCCGCGAGCAACGAGGCGTCGCTCAACATGAGCTTCTACCCCCTGCTGTGGCAGGCGGGCGGCAAGGTGTTCGACGAGAGCGGCAGGAAGACGGCCTTCAACAGCCCCGAGGGCGTGGAGGCGCTCACCTTCCTCGTCGACCTGTACAAGAGCGGGGCCGTGCCGAAGTCCGCCCTGACCAACGCCAACCTCTTCACCGACCAGGCGCTGGGCAAGGAGCAGGTCGCGATGGGGTACACGAACACCCCCGCCGACGCGCTGCTCGCGGAGAAGACCTGGGGCAGGGGGAACGTCATCGTGGGCCCCGCCCTCGCCGGCCCCGGCAAGCAGGTCTGCTTCGGCATGCCCGGCGGCCTCGGCATCAATGCCCGGACGAAGAACCTGGACGGCGCGGAGAAGTTCATCGCGTACATGACCGAACCGGCGCAGATCGAGTCCATGGGCAAGGCCGGTGGCTTCTTCTCGCCACGCAAGGACGTCACGGTACCCAGCGACAACGCGTTCGCGAAGGAGTACCAGGCGGCGCTGGAGCACACCTTCCCCGGTGAGCCGAACCCGGCCGCCCGCCAGCTGATGGCGCTCGTGTCGCCGGAGATCCAGGCCGCCCTGACCGGCAAGAAGAGCCCCAAGGAGGCGCTGGAGGCGGCGGCGGAGGAAGGCGACGAACTGCTGGCGCGGCAGCGTTGAGCAAGGTCGAGCCCCGCGAGGCCGCGCCCGACGAGCCCGACGAGCCGGGCCCCGGACCCACGACCGGGCCCGGCTCGGCGACCGGGACCGGCGCCGGTGCCGGTGCCGGTGCCGGTGCCGAATCCGCCCAGGGGGTCGCCGGGGCGGTCACGACCGCTCCGGCGACCGCCCCGGCAGCCGCACCCGGGCCCGCCTCGCGGCGGCGGCCCGCGGTGCCGCGACGGCGCGAAGCCCTCGCCGGGCTGGCCTTCGTCGCACCGATGCTCGTCCTGTTCCTCGTGTTCCGGTTCGGGCCGACGCTCGGTGCGGCGTTCCTCTCCCTCACCGACTACCGGCTCAACGGCTCCTGGGAGTTCATCGGGGCGGCCAACTACACCCGGCTCCTGGACGACGACCTGTTCTGGGAGAGCCTCGGCGTCACGGCGCTCTACACGGCCCTGTACGTCCCCATGACCGTGCTGCTGGCGCTCGGCACGGCCGTGCTCCTGCACCGCACGCTCTGGCTGCGCGGCTTCTTCCGGGGCCTGTTCTTCCTGCCGTACGTGACGAGCATCGTCCTCGCCGCCGTGATCTGGAAGTGGATCTACGAGGTGGAGGACGGGCTGCTCAACAGCACGCTGGGCGCCCTCGGCCTGGGGCCCGTCGACTTCCTCGGCAGCGACTCCCTGGTCCTGCCGTCCATCGCCGCGGCCTCCGCGTGGAAGGGCTTCGGGTACTCGATGCTGATCCTCCTCGCCGGGCTGCAGTCGATCCCGCGCGAGGTGGTCGAAGCGGCCACCATCGACGGCGCGAGCGCCTGGCAGCGCTTCCGCTGGGTGACGCTCCCGCTGCTGCGGCCCGTCCTGTTCTTCGTCCTCGTCATCGAGGCGATCCAGGCGTTCCAGGTCTTCGACGCCATGTACGTGATGACGGCCGGAGGCCCGGTCAGGGCCAGCTATTCGCTGGTGTACTTCCTCTACGACTCCGGCTTCAAGTTCTTCGACTTCGGTTACGCCAGCGCGGTCGGCCTGGTCCTCTTCCTCGTCGTCCTGGTCTTCTCGCTGATCCAGCGCCGGCTCATCGGAAGGGACGCCGACTGATGGCACGGCTGAGACTGCCGGTCCTGCTGATCCTGGTCGCCGTCGTGACGGTCACGCCCTTCGCCATCATGGTGCTGGTGGCCTTCGCGCCGCCCGGCGGCCGCACCCTGCCCGGCGCCCTGGACATCACCCGGGCCACCTGGCAGAACTTCTCCGACGTCCTGGCGAGCGCCGACATCACCCGCTGGGCGATCAACTCGCTGGTCTACTCGCTCGTGTCGGTGCTGCTCATCCTGCTGTTCGCGTCGATGGCCGGATACGCGTTCGCCAAGAAGCGGTTTCCCGGCCGCGAGCTGCTGTTCTGGTCGTTCCTGGCCACCCTCATGGTGCCGTTCCAGGCCACCCTCATCCCGTACTACATCCTGGTCTCCGAACTCGGCGGCGTGGACACGTACTGGGGCCTGATCGTGCCGACCCTGGCCAACTCCCAGGCCGTCTTCCTGATGCGGCAGTTCATCGTCCAGCTGCCCGACGAGCTCTTCGAGGCCGCGAAGATCGACGGGGCTTCCGAGTGGCGGGTCTACACCACGGTCGTTCTGCCGCTGATCCGGCCCGTCCTCGCCACACTCGGCGTCTTCGTCTTCCTCTGGCACTGGAACGACTTCCTGTGGCCGCTGGTCATCGGCCAGTCCGAGGGGATGCGCACCCTCACGGTCGGTCTCGCCACCCTGGAGGGCGAGAACGTCACGATCAACCAGATCATGGCGGGCGCCACCATCACCGTCATCCCCTGCCTGCTGGTCTTCGGGCTGCTCCAGCGCTATCTCACCGACTCGATCGCCACCAGCGGCCTCAAGTCATGACGGGGCACGCCGGCCCGGCCGCCGCCCCGGTCGTCGATCTGAACCGGATGCTCGGCCCGCTGCCGTACGACTGCGTGCCCAGCCGCGACGAGAAGGGGCTCGTCGGGGAACTGGACCGGCTGCGGATCGACGCCGCCTGTGTGGTCCACGCGCACGCCGTGCACGGCGATCCGCGCGACGGGAACGAGCAGCTGGAGCTCATCCGTGACGCCCGGCTGCGACCCGTGCCGGTCCTCGTCCCGGGCCCGCTGGGCACCGGGGCGTGGCCGGACGGCGACGCCCGGCTGGTCCGGCTGTGTCCGCGCCTGCACGGCTGGTCGCCGGCCGGCCCGCACGCCCTCGTCCTCGCCGCCGAGCTGGCCGGAGCCGGCACCAGCGTGCTGCTCGCCCGCGACGAGGTGACCGGGCCCGAGCTGCACACGCTGGCCACCGCCGTGCCGGACCTGCGCGTCGTCCTCACCGGCACCGGCTACCGCGGTCTGCGCGAGCTGACCGAACTGCTCGACACCCACCCCCTGCTCCACGTCGAGACGTCGACGCTGTGCGGGCACCGCCAGGTCGAGTGGTTCGCCGAGCGGTACGGGGCCCGGCGCGTCCTGTTCGGCACCGGCGCGCCGGTCACCGATGACGCGGGGCCGCGTTTCCTGCTGGACACCCTCGATCTTCCCGAGCGCGACGCGGCGCTCGTCGCCGGCGGCAACGCCCTGCGGCTGCTGGACGGTGAGCCGTGACCGGTACCGCCCTCGACATCGTCGACGCCCACGGGCACATCGGCCGGTGGTCCGCGTTCGCCGTCCCGGACGGCTCGGCGGACGGGTTGGTCGCCATGATGGACCGGTGCGGAGTGGCCACCTCCTGCGTGTCGCACCTGCTGGCGGTGGGGCCGGACGCCCGTGCAGGCAACGCCCTGCTGCTCGACGCGCTCGACGCGCACCCCGGCCGGCTCCTCGGATACGCCGTGTTCTCCCCGCACGATCCCCAGGCTGCGCCGCGGCTGCGCGATCTGCTGGACGTGCCCGGGGTCATCGGCGTGAAGCTGCATCCGGAGACGCACCGAACGGCCCTCGACGACCGCGCGTACACCCCCGCGTTCGAGGCGGCCGCCGAGCGGGGCCGGATCGTCCTCGCCCACAGCCAGCACGGCAGCCCGTGGGCCGATGCCCGGCACTTCGCGGCGGTCTCGCCCCGCCATCAGGGCGTGCCGCTGCTGATGGGCCACACGGGGCTGTTCCCCGAGGGCTTCGGCCCCGCCGTGGAGACGGCGGCCCGGTGCCCGGACGTGGTGCTGGAGACCTGCGGCTCCAGGATGACGGCCCGTCATCTTGTGCGGATCGTCGCCGAGGCGGGCGCCGACCGGGTGGCGTTCGGGTCCGACGCCGTCTTCCTCGACCTGCGGACCGGACTCGGCCGGGTGCTGCTGTCCGAGCTGACCGACGCGGAGCGGGAACAGGTGCTGCACGGCACCATGGACCGGCTGCTGAAGGAGATCCGGTGACCGGACGGCAGGACCGTCCCGGCCGCCCCGTGTGGCCCGACTGGCCGCCGACCCCCACCGATGAGCAGCGCAGGGCTCTGCTGCGGGTGCTGGACAGCGGGCGATGGGGCGCCACGTGCGGCACGGCGACCGAGGAGTTCGCGGCGGCGTTCGCCCGCCGGGTGGGAACGGCCCACGGCGTGTGCACGGTCAATGGGACGGTCGCGCTGTTCTTGGCGCTGCGCGCGCTCGGGGTGGGCCCGGGCGACGAGGTGATCGTGCCGGCCTACACGTTCGTGGCGAGCGCCACCGCCGTGGCGCTGGCGGGGGCCGTGCCGGTCGTCGCGGACGTGGACCCGGACACGCTGCACCTCGATCCCGGGGCCGCGCGGGCCCTCGTGGGGCCCCGCACGAGGGCCGTGATGGCCGTGCATCTGGCCGGCGCCCCGGCCGACACGGAGACCCTGCGGGGATTCGGCCTGCCCGTGGTGGAGGACGCGGCGCAGGCGCACGGCGCGGAGCGGCACGGCCGTCCGGCGGGCACGCTCGGCGACCTCGCCTGCTTCAGTTTCCAGTCGGGCAAAGCGATGACCGCGGGCGAGGGCGGCATCGTGGTCACCGGTGAGCGTGCTCTGTACGAGCGGGTGTGGTCACTGCACAATGTGGGCCGCCGGCCCGGCGGCGACTGGTACGACCATCCGGAGCCGGGCTGGAACCTGCGGATGACCGAGTTCCAGGCGGCCGTCCTGCACCCGCAGCTGGCGCTGCTGGACGGCTGGATCGAACGGCGTGCCCGGGCGGCCGCCGCGCTGGCCGGTGCCCTCGCCGCCGTACCGGGGCTGGATCCGGTGCCGGTGCCGCCCGGCACCACGCGGCACACCTGGCACCTGGCGATGCTGCGGTACGACCCCGAGGCGTTCGGGGGGCGGCCGAAGCCTGCGTTCCTGGCGGCGATGGCCGCCGAGGGGGTGCCGCTGGACGCGGGCTACCGCTCGCTGAGCCGTCTGCCGTACGTGTCCGCGCCCGCGCCCTGCCCGGTCGCCGAGGCGGCCGAGGAGAGCGTGGTGTGGGTGCGCCAGCCGATGCTGATGGCCGGTGAGGCGGCGATGGCGTACGTGGCCGGGGCCGCGCTGGCCGTGAGGGAGCGGTTCAGGAGCTGACGGGGGCCAGTTGCAGGTCGCCGAACGCCTCGATGGCGCGCAGGGCGTCGGCCTGTGGCATGCCGGGCGGCTGGACGCGCAGGACCAGCCCGTCGGCGCCCATCTCGGCGTACCGTCCGATCCGTTCCTCGCACTCGGCGGCCGAGCCGATCACGGAGCGGGCGGCGATGTCCTCCCACGGCTGGGCGTACCGTGCGGCGTCGGCGGAGGTCCGCTTCCAGTCGCCGTAGGCGTCGTACAGCCCGCGCAGCGGGCCTTCGAGGGTGTCGCGGGCCTGCTGGGAGGTGGGCGCGGCGTACCCCTCGCGGCAGACGATGACCTCGGCGCCGAGCGAACGCGGGCCGCGCGGGTACGAGCGGTAGGCGGCGATCTTCCCGGGCAGTTCCTCGTCGGTCTCGTTGAACGAGGTGGTCCAGCCGTCGCAGACGAGAGCGGTGCGCTCCAGGGCGGCGGTCACGCGTCCGCCGTTCCAGACGCGGGGGCGCGGTGTCTGGACCGGGCGGGGCGAGAGGAAGGCGTCCTCGACCCGGTGCCAGCGGCCTTCGTGGGTGACCTTGTCCTCGGTCCAGAGCCGGGTGACGAGCTCCAGGCACTCCTCGAAGCGCGACACCCGCTCGTGGGGCCGGATGCCGTACAGCGTGAACTCCTCGGGGCGGTAGCCGAGGACGAAGCCCGCGGTGAGCCGGCCGCCGGAGAGCACGTCGATGTGGGCGAGGGTCTCGGCGAGCCACACGGGGTGGTGGACCGGCGCGATCAGCCCCGCGGTGGCCAGCCCGATCCGGTCGGTGTGGGCGGCGAGATAGGCCAGTGAGGTGATGGCCTCGTGGTACCCGGGCCGGTGCAGGTGGCGTTCGCCGAGGACGGCCCAGGCGAAGCCGGCCTGCTCGGCGAGGCGCACCTGTTCGACGGCGTCGGCGAGGCGGGGCCGGTCGGCCCCGCCGGCGTAGAGATTGACGTACAGACCGAGTCGCATGGGAGAGCGTTCCCTTCCTTTACGGTCCGGGCCGTAAAGGCTAGCGTGTCGGCGACGACCGCGACAGACGGGAGCAGGCCCATGTCCCCCACGGAGGCTGTGGAGTCCCTGGTGCGGCGGGTGCGTGGGACGGTGCTGCCCGCCGTCGCGACTCCCATGGACTCGCGTGGTGTTGTGGACTTCGGGGCGCTGCGCGGCTACGCCGAACGGATCGCCGCCGCGCCCGTCGGCGGGGTCGCCGTGTGGGCGCACACCGGGCGGGGACTGTACCTCTCGGAGGGTGACCGGGACCGCGTGCTGGCGGTGTGGCGGGCGGCCGTCGAAGGGCCTGTGGTCGCGGGTGTGGGGGTGCCGCGCGCGGACGGCGCGGTGGGGCTCGGTGACGCCGTGGAGGCGACCGTGGCGATGGCGGTGCGGGCCGCGGAGGGCGGCGCGGACGCGGTGATGGTGTATCCGCTGGCGCAGCTGGACGGGGACGACGGCGCGGCGGTCGCACTGCACGAGCGGGTCGCGTCGGCGAGCGGCCTGCCGGTGATGGGGTTCTTCCTGCACGGCGAGGCGGGCGGCTATCCGTATCCGCCGGCTCTGGTGGAGCGGCTGCTGGCGCTGCCGTCGGCGGCGGGGATCAAACTGGCCACCCTGGACCGGGCGATGGCCTGCCAGGACGCGATCGGTGCGGCGCGGAGCTCCGGCCGTCTGGTCGTGACGGGTGAGGACCGGATGTTCGGTCCGTCGCTGATGTGGGGCGCGGATTCGGCGCTGGTGGGGATCGCGGCGGCGCGGGTGACGCTGACGACGGCGGTGCTGGACGCGTGGCGGGCGGGGGACCACAGCGGCTTCGTCCGGGCGTCCGCGCGTCTGGACCGGTTCGCGGAGGTCACCTTCCTCGCGCCGATCGAGGGCTATGTGCAGCGCATGCTGTGGGCGGCGGTGTGGGAGGGACTCCTCCCGGAGGAGGCCGCGCACGATCCCTACGGGCCCCGGCTTGCGGACGCGGAGCGGCGGGCCGTCGTCACCTGCCTGGAGGAGCTCTCCAAGGAGGCGGACGACGGCCCGCCGTCGTGACCCGGACGGGTGACGGCCCGTCACGGTCCCGCCCGGTGGGCCTGCCCGGTGCGGTGCCGGCCCGGTGCCGTCAGTTGGCGAGCAGTGACTTCAGGATGGCCTCGATCGGTTTGGTGACGACCTCGTCGACGAGCGGGCACAGCGGGTCGAGCCGCAGCCGGGCGAGGTTGCGGGCGGACATGCCCCAGGCGTGCCAGGACGAGCGCTCCCACGCCAGCTGGGGCGGGTTGTACCAACCGTCACCGAGCCCGCTGAGGAGCAGTTCGGCCTCGCTGAGCCCGGGTCCGAGGCGGTACACGGAGCCGCCGAACACCGAGGCGTACACCTGCCCGAAGTGCACGGAGATCTCGCCGTAGCTGGGCAGCTGACCGGTGGCGAGGACCGTGCGGGTGTCCAGGTCCATGGCGAACCAGGTGCCGGCCGCGCGCTTGTAGACGCCGTACAGCACACCGTTGTGGACCTCGATGTGCTGGAGGCTGGCGTGTCCCTCGACCGGTGTGGTCTCCCACAGGACGGTCCGCGTGTGCAGGTCGAAGGCCGCCACGGTGGCGCTGGACCGGGTGGGCGGCACACTGCCCCCGCCCCAGGTGTCGCCCGCGAGGTAGGCGACGCGGCGGCCGCGCCGGTCGTCGAGGGCGACGGACATGACGCTCTGGTCCGGGATGACGTCCTTGTGGACGGTGAGCCTGCGGCGGCCGCGCTCCACCAGGGTCAGCGCGCCCTTGAGGGCGCCGGCCGGGGGTGCGGTAGCGAGGAGCAGCAGGTCCTTCTCGGGCAGGTACGTCAGGTCCGTGGGGCGCTGCTGGTCGTTGTCGACGAACCCGATCGACCGGATCCTGCCGCGTTCGGGGTCGATCTCCAGGAACTCGGTGCTCGGGTACATCGCCGCGTACACCCGGCCGCCGACGAAGCGCAGTTGCTTGGGCTCGCCGGGGATGCGGATGCGGTGGGGCGTGGTGGCCGAGCGGGTCGGCCGGTGCGTGGTGAGGGAGAAGTGCCCGCCGACGTACACGGTGCCCTGCGAGCCGTAGGTCATGGACTGTACGGGGTCCGGCCCGGACAGGCCGATGTCGATGAGTTCGAGCAGGTCGGAGGAGCCGGTGGTGAGGTCGAGCCACCACAGCCGGCCGCTGCCGACGGCGCCCAGCATGGTCCGGTCGGACAGCGGCACCAGCGCGCGGTGCTCGTCGCCGCCGGCGGGCGCGGCAACGGCGACGAGCCGGTCGCCGTCGCGCCGGTAGACGGTGCCGGTCGGGCGGCCGACGCAGTACAGCGTGCCGTCGGCCGTCACGGTCATGGCGTCGGAGAGCCGCTCGGCGGCGGGGATCGCGACGACCCGCGCGTCGCTGCCGTCGGGCGCCATGTCGACGATGGACTTGCCGAGGGAGCCGATGACCCGGCCGCCGTGGGCGAGGAGCGCGGAGGCGCCTCCGTACGGCGTGGGGGTGATGCTGCGTTTCGCGCCGGTGGTGCGGTCGTACGCGACGACATGGCCACGCGGCAGGGTGCCCGCGTACACATGGCGGTCGTCGGCGGCGATGCCTCGGACGTACTGCTCCCCCGGCATGGCCTGGCCGAGGTTGCGCAGGGCACCGGTGGACGGCGTGTACTCCCAGACCTCGCCGCGCGGGTACGTCCCGGCGTACACGGTGCCGTCGGGCGCCGTGGTGAGGCACCACACGAAGCCGCCGGTCGGGCCGACGGTTCCGACCCTGGTGACGGCGCCGGTGGCCGGGTCGAAGCGGTAGATGTCCGGGTAGGGGTAGGTGCCGATGTAGAGGTGGCCGCCGGAGACGGTGGTGGCCCAGCCGCCCTCGCCTCTCTCGAGCCGGACGGCCCGGGAGAGTCTTCTGGTGGTGAGGTCGATCTCGCCGACCAGGGGAGGGTTCTGGCCGCGTGCGACCACGTAGGCGCGGTTGCCGATGACCGCCGTGCCGACGATCGCCGCGGTCATGGACGCCACACCGTAGGTGACGATCTCGGGAGTGGAGCAGCGCCCGGTGGCACTGCCGCTGGTGTCGGCCGGTGCGGTGCCCGTCACCGGGCCGGCCGCATGGGCCGCGGGGGCCACGGCCTGGCCCGTCACGGTCGCCAGGACGAGCCCGGCTCCGGCATTGAGCAGTCGCCTGCGTTCCATGTGTCCCTCTCCTCCTGAGAGTTCGGATCCTGAGGGTTCGGATCGCGTCACCCGGTCGGCGGCGTGGCGTGCGGCCCCGTGAGGCCGAACAGCTCCACCGCGTTGCGCCACAGCACTCGCTCCAGTTCGTCCGTCGTGAATCGCGCGTCCCGTATCACGCCCAGGGAGACACAGGGGTCGATCAGGGTGGCGTCGGTGCCGAACAGGATGCGTTCGACGGGCACTCCGGCCTCGCGGGCGTAGGCGATGCGGCCGGCGTCGGTCGCGGTACGGCAGTGCTCCATGTAGAGCCGGTCGCAGGCGGCCGCGGCGTGTGCCGCCTCGCGCCAGGCGTCACCCCCGGCATGCCCCATGATCACGCGCAGTCCCGGCCGGGCCGCGACCAGCTCGGGCAGCAGGGTGACCTCGCGGCCCCAGGTGTGCAGCAGCAGCGGTACGCCGGCTTCGGCGACGAGGTCGAAGGCCTCCGCCATCTCCCGGGTGCCGGGCAGCCGGCCCGGGTAGTGGGTGTGCATCTTGGCGCCGACGAACCGGCCGCTGTCCAGACAGCGCCGCAGGTCCTCGGCGCTCTCCTCGATCCGGTTGGGGTTGACGACGGCGTAGCCCAGCAGCCGGGGCCGGGTCTTGAGGGCTTCGAGCAGGGCCGCGTTGCCCGCCACCGCGTCGTACACCACCGCCTCGGACGCCGACACGATCTGCAGATCGATGCCGTACCGGTCCATCTGCTCCAGGTTGGTGTCCGCGTCCCCGGTGGTCAGATGGAACTGCCAGCGCCCCACATGGGCGTGCACATCGATGATCGGCATCAGGCGAGCAGCTCCTCGACGTTCTTGGTGGCGATCGCGGCGCGGTCGTCGTCCGAGATGTCCGCGTACCGCAGTTTCAGCGTCTGGGGCGAGATGTCCATGAAGGGCGTGCGCGAGCCGAAGACCAGATGGCGCGGGCCGACCGCGTCGACCGCCCGCTCGATGGAGTCGGGCCCGGACAGCATGCGGGTGGTGGCCCTGAAGCCGGGCTCCTCGCGGGCGAGGAGCAGGAAGTCGGCCAGCAGATAGGCGTGCAGGTCCAGGAAGACGACATCGGCTCCCCGGTCGGCCAGCGGCGGTCCGAAGCGGCGCGGGTCGCCGTCGTGGAGAAGCACCATGTCCCGTTCGAGGGCCAGCTTCAGGACGCGCCGGTAGCCGGGGAATCCGGGCTCGGCCGCCTGTTCCACGGTGAAGAGCCGCAGGAAGCGCACTCCGGCGGCGGTCAGTTCGTCGAGCCGGTCCTCGGCGGTCAGCGCGTCCCGTACGTCGACGGTGCCGACCGGCAGCAGCTCCGGGCAGTCGGCGAGGTCACCGATCGTCTCGGCGTTGCCGGCGCCGTCGTCGAAGAGGGGGCCCCGGGTGGACAGGGCGAGCGCCCCGGCGACGGGCGAGTCCCGCAGGCGGGCACGGACCTCGGCGAGACCGGTGTCGCGGTGGTGGCGGGGCCAGGGCCCGTACAGCACGTCCACGTCCCAGCCGATGTGCTCCTGCGGCGTGGTCTCGAGCCACGCGTACGTCTCCTGCGGCGCGCTCATGCGGTCGCGACCTTCCCCAGCGCGGCGGCGATCCGGTCCACATCGCCCTCGCTGTACCCCTCGTTCCACGGCAGGACCAGCAACGTACGGGCGATCAGCCGCTCCGCGCGAGGACACAGGCCCGGCGGGTACCCGGACAGTGCCGGATTGGCGTACAGCGGACGTTCCAGGTAGCCCGGCAGACTGGGCACTCCGAGGGCTTCCAGGCCCTTGGCCCAGCGGCTGTTGTCGTCCACCAAAAGGGGGACCACCCACCAGGCGTGTCCGATGCGCCGTTCGGGCACGGTGACCTCCGGCACGGCGGCGAGGGCCTCGACGAGGCGCCCGGCGCTCTCGCGCCGGCGGGCGACGACCCCGGCGACCCGGGTGAGCTGGACGCGGGCGACGGCCGCGACGAGTTCCGTCATCCGGTAGTTGAGGCCCATGGTGCGGTGGATGCGGCCCTCGGCCCGGTCCCAGCCCTTGTCCATGAACAGCCGCATCCGGGTGGCGAGCGCCGGGTCGTCGGTGACGGTGAGTCCTCCGTCGCCCGCGGTGATGTGCTTGTACTGCTGGAGGCTGAAGCAGGCGATGTCGCCGGCGGTGCCGAGCAGCCGGCCGGCCGGGTCCTCGCCGAGCCACGCCTGGGCGCAGTCCTCGATGAGCAGCAGCCCGTGCCGGTCGCACAGTTGGCGCAGCCGTACGGTGTCGGCGGCGCCGCCGAACAGGTGGACGGCGATGACGGCCTTGGTGCGCGGGGTGATGGCGGCCTCGACGGCGAGCGGGTCGAGGTTCCCGTCGTCGGGGCGAACGTCGGCGAACACGGCCCGCGCGCCCTGGGCGAGGACGGGGGCCACGGTGCCGAAGTCGGAGATGGGGGTGGTGACGACCTCGTCGCCGGGGCCGATCCCGGCCGCGGCGACGGCGAGGTGCAGGGCGGCGGTGCCGGAGCTGCACGAGACGGCCTCGGCCCGCCCGTACAGGGCGGCCATCTCCGCCTCCAGCGCGCGGGCCTCCCGGCCGAACGCCCCGCAGAGGACCGCCGAGTCGAGGACCCGGAGCACCGCTTCGCGCTCCTCCTCGCCGAATGTCCTTCCCCGTGGATCCAGAACTGTGGGCAGCGGCATTTCCCGTGGCGGCATCGGGGGATTATCCTCTCGGCAGCACGCGATTATGGCCTGGGCCGAAAGTAGAACTCCCGTCGACGGCCGTCAATCAGGCGTAACCACGCAAGTCGCAACCCCGGCAGAACGGAGACCGGCATGCCGCTCACGGTCGGCGTGATAGGTCCCGAGGACCTGGTCCACAAGGTGGTGGTGGTCGGCGGGCAGGCCGGACCCGCGCAGCTGCTGCCGCTGGCGTACCGTCACGAGGACGAGACCGGTGAGGTCGTGGCCCGTGCCGCCACCCGGGCGGACGCCCTGCTGTTCACCGGAGTCGTGCCGTACGCGCGGGCCGCCGCGGCCGGTCTGCTGGACCGTCCGGCGATGTACGTGCCGTACAACGGCGCCACTCTGCTGCGCACGCTGGTCGAGCTGCTGCGCCTCGGCCACGACGTGTCGCGGGTCTCCATCGACACACTGCGCCGCGACGAGGTGCTGGAGACGCTGACCGAGGCCAAGCTGCCCACCGAGCACGTCCGGGTGCTGCCGTACCGGCCGGGACTCACCTCGCAGGACCTGGTCGACTTCCACCTCGACGCCCGCGACACCCATGAGTCCCGGGTGGCCATCACCTGCCTGGGCTCGGCCTTCCACAGCCTGGAGCACCGCACCCACGCGGTGCGTCTGGCGCCGTCGCGGCATTCGATACTGGCCACGCTGCAGGCCCTCGTCCTGGCCACGGCGGGGCGGCACAGCGGGGACGCCCAGGTCGCGCTCGGCATCGTCGACCTGCCCGCCGCGGACGAGCGGCTGCCCGACGACATTCGCGTCCTCGGCGGGAGCCTGGCCGAGCTGCCGGACGGCCGGCGGCTGGTGGTCACCACGCGCGGCGCGCTGGAGAAGGCGACCGAACAGTTCACCCGTCTGCCGCTCCTGGACGACCTGGCGGACCGGCACGGCACGGCGCACGTCGGGTTCGGCCTCGGCCGGACCGCCGCGGAGGCGGAGGCGCTGGCCCGCCGGGCCGTCGGCAGGGCCCGGGCGGCAGGCCGAGCGGCCGGCGCGGTCTCCATGACCGACGACGTCGACATCGTGATAGCCCCGGGGGTGGCCGCCGAGACCGAGCCGGCCGGGCCCGAGAGCACGGCCCTGCTGGCCCGCAGGACCGGCATCCACCCCCAGACCCTGGACCGCCTGCGGGAACTGGCCGCGGCGGACCGCGGAGCGGGCGTCACCGCCCATCTCGTGGCGGAGCACCTGTCCGTGCAGCAGCGCACGGCCCGGCGTCTCCTCAAGCGCCTCGAGCGGGCAGGCGTCGCCGTTCCGACGGGCACCCGCCTGGAGGGCCGCACCGGCCGCCCTCCGATCGTCTACCGGGTGCACCTCTGACTCCCGGCGACCGGGTTACGGCCCGGGCCGAAACCAGAATCGACTCGACCAGGGGCGAGTGGGCCGAAGGGGCCCGGGGCGCCCTTCCGATGAACCGAACCCGGAAATCCAGGGGCGAGTGAGCCGAAGGGGCGCGTGGGCGTCGAGAGGGAGAGCGCGCGAAGGTCCGCGAGGGCCGCGATCGATCCGCGGCTACCGCCGCGTGAGCGACCCGAGCACGATCGACCGCCGACGCACACAGCAGGCGCTCCGGAGGCGAACCGAGCCCCCCGAAGAAGAGGGAGCTGGCGGGTGGAGATCGTCTCGTTCCACACGCGTGTCGTTCGTGCCCGGTACCGCCGTCCGTTCGTGATCAGCAGTGGCACGAGCCCCGAGCTGGTCAGTCTGGTCGTGGAGGTGCGGACCTCCGACGGCCTGTCGGGGTTCGGCGAGGCGTCGCCGATGACCGCGTACACCGGGGAGACGCTGGCGGGGCTGGCCGCGGCCGTCGAGGAGCATGTGGGGCCCGCGCTCCTCGGCCGGGATCCGCGTGATCTGGCGGGGGCGCACGTCGCGATGGACGCGGCGATCCGGGGCCAGCACCTCGCCAAGGCGGCGCTGGACATCGCGCTGCACGACGTCGCGGCGCGGGCCGCGGGCTGGCCGGTGCACCTGTTGCTGGGCGGCCGGGGTTCCGGGCGGGTGCCGACCACATGGGTGGTGGGGCTGGGCTCGCTGGAGGAGATGGCCGAGGAGGCGGCGCGGTACGCGGCGCTGGGGTTCCCGCACATCAAGGTGAAGGGCGGCGAGGACCCGGCCCGCGACGTGGAGCTGGTGACGGCCGTGCGGGCGGTCGTTCCGGAGTCGGTGGAGCTGTCGCTGGACGCCAACGAGGGGTACGCGCCCGGGGAGGCTGCCCGCACGGTCGCGCGGCTCGCGGACGCCGGGCTCGATCTGGTGGAGCAGCCGTTGCCGCGCTGGGACCTGGCCGGGCTGGCGGCGCTGCGCTCCGGCGGCGGGGTGCGGGTCATGGCGGACGAGTCGCTGCAGTCGCTGCACGACGCGCTGGAGATCGTGCGGCGGGGCGCGGCGGACGTGCTGAACATCAAGGTCCTGAAGGTCGGCGGGCTGTTCAGGGCCCGTCAGGTCGCGGCCCTGGCCGAGGCGGCCGGGCTGGCGGTGAAGGTGGGGACGATGCCGGAGCTGGGCGTGGCGACGCTGGCGGCTGCGCATCTCTCCGCCGCGCTGCCGCATGCGACGGTGCCGCCGGATCTGGTCGGCCCGCTGCTGGTCGAGGAGGAGCCGCTGGCGCCGAAGGTGTTCGCGTCCACCGCCTCGACGGGACATGTGGAGCTGCCCGGTGTGCCGGGGCTGGGG
This sequence comes from Streptomyces sp. STAM6, assembly GCF_054963715.1. NCBI lineage: Bacteria > Bacillati > Actinomycetota > Actinomycetes > Kitasatosporales > Streptomycetaceae > Streptomyces > Streptomyces sp. STAM6. The sequence goes on from NZ_JBUEFZ010000017.1 coordinate 82,786, forward strand.
GCCGAGCCGGCCCTGGGCGCGGCCTAGCGGTCCGCGCGGCGCCTCAGTGGTGGAAGCCGGACGCCGGCGCGGCGCCGCCGCCGCGGCGGTCGAGTTCCGTCAGGGCGGTGCGCAGGTCGTCGAGGAGCAGCCGGGACAGGTCCCGGCTGACGCCGTGGCGGACCACGACACGCTGGACGACGGTGTCCTGGCGGTCGGCGGGCAGTGGGTAGGCGGGGACCTGCCAGCCGCGCAGGCGCAGGCGTTCCGCCAGATCGTAGAGGGTCCAGTCGGTGGCCGCGGGGTCGGCGAGGGTCCAGGTGACGACGGGCAGGCCGGTTCTGGCGTCGTGGAGGAGTTCCAGTGGGGCGAACCCGGCGATGCCGTCGGCGAGGTCGGCGGCGGTCCGGGCGCAGGCGTTCTGCACGGCCCGGTAGCCGTCGTGGCCGAGCCGGAGCAGGGCGTAGTACTGGGCGATGACCTGGCCGCCGGGGCGGCTGAAGTTGAGTCCGAACGTGGGCATGCTGCCGCCGAGGTAGTCCACGTGGAAGACGAGTTCGTCGGGGAGGTCGTCGGCGGCGCGCCAGACGACCCAGCCGACTCCGAGCGGGGCGAGTCCGAATTTGTGGCCGGAGGCGTTGATGGACTTGACCCGGTCGAGCCGGAAGTCCCACGGCGGGTCCGGCTGGAGGAACGGTGCGACGAATCCGCCGCTCGCGGCGTCCACGTGGAGGGGCACGTCGACGCCGGTGCGTTCCTGGATGTCGTCCAGGGCGGAGCTGATGTCCGCGACGGGTTCGAACGCGCCGCTGTAGGTGACGCCGAGGGTGGCGACGAGGCCGATGGTGTTCTCGTCGACGTAGTGCGCGATCCGGCGGGGGTCGGTGGTGGTGCGGTCCTCTTCGAGGGGGATCTGGCGCAGTTCGACGTCGAAGTAGCGGGCGAACTTCTCCCAGCAGACCTGGACCGGCCCGCACACCAGGTTGGGCCGGGTGTCGGGCTGTCCGGCCGCACGGCGGCGGGAGCGCCAGCGGCGGTGCAGGGCCAGCGCGGCGAGCATGGCGGCCTCGCTGGAGCCGGTGGTGGAGCAGCCGACGGCGGGTGCGTCGCCGCGGGCGTTCCAGAGGTGGGCGAGGATGTTGACGCACCGCCGCTCGATCTCGGCGGTCTGCGGGTACTCGTCCTTGTCGACGAGGTTCTTGTCGAGGGTGTCGGCCATCAGCAGCCGCATCTCGGGTTCGGCCCAGGTGGTGCAGAAGGTGGCGAGGTTCTGGCGGGAGTTGCCGTCCATGGCCAGTTCGTCGGCGATCAGCTGGTAGGCCTCACGGGCGGGCATGACGTGCTTGGGCATGCGCAGCCGTGGCAGGGGCTTGGCGCTGCCCGGCATCGCGAACAGGTCGTCGGCCGGCGCCTCGCCGGTCTTCGCTCGATGCAGCACGACCCCACCACTCCCTCACCAGCCTCATCGGCCCCGTTCAAGGGTCGGCCGGTGCGGGGCGGGCCGCAAACGGGAGTGCGCCGGGCGGGGCCCGGCCGGGGGCACGACGGGACCCCGCCGTGGGCCCGGGCGCGGTCACCGTGGGTGTCCGTGCCCGGGCCTGCCGGGTCAGGGCGTGCGGTGCGGCAGTTCCGCGCGTACGGCGCGGGCGGCGGCGACGAGGTTCTCGAGGGAGGCCCTGGTCTCGGGCCAGCCGCGGGTCTTCAGCCCGCAGTCGGGGTTGACCCAGAGCCGCTCCGCCGGGACGGCTTCGAGCGCCCAGCGGAGCAGGGCGACGATCTCGTCGGCGTCGGGGACGCGCGGCGCATGGATGTCGTACACGCCTGGCCCGACCTCGCGCGGATAGCCGGCTGTGGCGAGTTCGTCCGCGACGCGCATGTGGGAGCGGGCGGCTTCGAGGCTGATGACGTCGGCGTCGAGGTCGTCGATGGCCCGGAGGATGTCGCCGAACTCGGCGTAGCACATGTGGGTGTGGATCTGGGTGTCCGGGCGGACGCCGCTGGTGGTGAGGCGGAAGGCCTCGGTGGCCCAGGCGAGGTGGGCGGTACGGGCGGCGGCGCGCAGCGGGAGGGTCTCGCGCAGGGCGGGTTCGTCGACCTGGATGACGGAGGTGCCCGCCGCTTCGAGATCGGCGACCTCGTCGCGCAGGGCGAGGGCGACGTGGCGGGCGGTGTCGGCGAGCGGCTGGTCGTCGCGGACGAAGGACCAGGCGAGCATGGTGACCGGGCCGGTGAGCATGCCCTTGACGGGGCGGGTGGTGAGGGACTGGGCGTGACGCGTCCAGCGGACGGTCATCGGTCCGGGACGGGAGACGTCGCCGGCGAGGATCGGCGGGCGGACGTAGCGGGTGCCGTAGGACTGGACCCAGCCGTGCCGGGTGGCGAGGTAGCCGGTGAGCTGTTCGGCGAAGTACTGCACCATGTCGTTGCGTTCGGGTTCGCCGTGGACGAGGACGTCGATGCCGGCCTTCTCCTGGAAGGCGATGACGTCGCGGATCTCGGTCTCGATGCGCTGCTCGTAGGCGGGGGTGTCGAGACGGCCCTCCCGCAGGGCGGCACGGGCGGTCCGCAGTTCGGTGGTCTGCGGGAAGGAGCCGATGGTGGTGGTCGGCAGTGGGGGCAGGTTCAGATGGGCGCGCTGGGCGGCGGCGCGCCGGGGGTAGGGCTGGGCACGGCGGGTGTCGGCGGTGGTGACGGCGGCGGCGCGGGCGCGGACGGCCGGGTCGTGGGTGAGGGCGGAGCCGGCGCGGGAGGCGAGGCCGGCGCGGTTGGCGGCGAGTTCGGCGGCGATGGTGTCGGTGCCGTGGGCGAGGCCGCGGGCCAGGGTGGCGATCTCGGTGGTCTTCTGGCGGGCGAAGGAGAGCCAGCGGGCGATCTGCGGGTCGATGTCCCGTTCGGCTGTGGCGTCCAGGGGCACGTGCAGCAGGGAGCAGGAGGCGGCGACGTCCACCCGGTCGGCGAGTCCGAGGAGGGTGCCGAGGGTGGCGAGCGACGCGGAGAGGTCGTTGATCCAGATGTTGCGGCCGTCGACGACGCCGGCGACGAGGCGCTTGCCGGGCAGGCCGCCGGTTGCGGCGAGGTCGTCGAGGTTGGCGGCGGCGGGCCCGGTGAAGTCGAGCGCGAGCCCGTCGACGGGTGCCTCGGCGAGGACGGGGAGGGCTTCGCCGAGGCGGTCGAAGTAGGAGGCGACGAGCAGCCTGGGCCGGTCGCCGAGGGTGCCGAGGGCGCGGTAGGCGTGTGCGGTGGCGGCGAGTTCGGCGCCGGTGCGGTCCTGGACGAGGGCCGGCTCGTCGAGCTGGACCCAGGGGGCGCCCGCGGCACGCAGGTCGGCGAGGATCTCGGCGTACACGGGCAGCAACCGGTCGAGGAGGGTGAGCGGTTCGAAACCGGTGGGGACGTCGGGGGCGGGCTTGGCGAGCAGGAGGTAGGTGACGGGTCCGAGGAGGACGGGACGGGCGGTGTGGCCGAGGGCGAGGGCTTCGGTCAGCTCCGCGACCTGCCGGGTGGAGTCGGCGGAGAAGACGGTGCCGGGGCCGAGTTCGGGGACCAGGTAGTGGTAGTTGGTGTCGAACCACTTGGTCATCTCCAGGGGCGCGGCGTCCTGGGTGCCGCGCGCCATGGCGAAGTAGCCGTCGAGGGGGTCGGCTTCGAAGGCGGCGCGGTGGCGGGCGGGGACGGCGCCGACCATCACGGTGGTGTCGAGGACGTGGTCGTAGTACGAGAAGTCACCGGTGGGCACTTCGTCGAGGCCGGCGGCGGCCAGCTGCCGCCAGGTGGCGGCCCGCAACTCGGCCGCGGTCCGGTGGAGGCGGGCGGCGTCGACACGGCCCTTCCAGTAGCCCTCGACGGCCTTCTTCAGTTCCCGGTCCGGGCCCTGACGGGGGTAGCCGTACACGGTGGCCCTTGCTGCCGCGGCTGCGGACTTCGCTGTCACGGAACTCTCCTTCGCGAGCTGTTCACGACGAACGACCCCGGTGAGGGGTGAGGAGGCGAAGGAAACGGCCGAACGGGGCGGACGCACGGAGTCCGTGCCCGCCCTGTGTGTACGCCGACCCGCCCTCGAGGTCACCGGGATCTCCGCGCACGAGCCGGTCGTACGCGGGCAGTGGCAGGTCTTCGGACTCGCGGGCACGTCTGCCGGTGGATGACCGGCGGACCCCTACTGGCCGTCGCTTCCCGGACCTTGACGGATCCAGTGCGTATGACGGCGGTCGTTCCCGCTCACCGCTGCGGGGCAGTCCCGGATTCCCACCGGGTTCCCTCTTGCGACGCGCCTGCCTGGCGGGCAGGGCGAACCAGCTGCGCCGGACAGTCTACGGCGGTCGGCCGGCGCGGGGCGGGGCACGGGGCGGGGCGGGCGCCGTGATGCGGTCCGGTGCCGTGACGCGGTGCCGTGACGCGGTGCCTGGGGCGGCACCGTCAGGGCGGCGGGTGGCACACTGACCGCCGGTCGTTCGAAGGAGCCAGCACGTGTCGATGATCCGCAGCCTCCGGCGTCTGGTGCGCCGGGCCTACCGCAGAAGGGTCGACCTGAGCCACCCGGCGCGGTCGCCGCTGGGCACCGCGGTGGTCAATTGCGTGATCTACGAGGACGGTGTGCGGCAGCCGGAGGCGTGGACGGCGTCCGAGGCGGTGGCGCGGGTGCGCAAGTCGGGCCGGGGTTTCGTGTGGATCGGTCTGCACGAGCCGTCGGCCGAGGAGATAGCGGAGGTGGCCGAGTTGTTCGGGCTGCATCCGCTGGCCGTGGACGACGCGGTGCAGGCCCATCAGCGGCCGAAGTTCCAGCGGTACGACGGGACGCTGTTCGCCGTGTTCAAGACGTGCCGTTACGTCGAGCACGCGGAACTCACCGCGACGAGCGAGGTGGTGGACACGGGTGAGGTGATGGTCTTCACCGGCCACGACTTCGTGATCACGATCCAGCACGGGAGGCACGGGTCGCTGGGGCCGCTGCGGGAGGCGCTGGAGGCCGTGCCGGAGCAACTGGCGAAGGGGCCCGCGGCGGTGCTGCACGCGGTGGCGGACCGTGCGGTCGACGACTACCTGACGGTGACGGACGCCCTGCAGAGCGACATGGACGCGGTCGAGACGGCGGTGTTCAGCGAGCACGCCGCCCGCACCGACGCGGGCCGCATCTACCAGCTCAAGCGGGAACTCATGGAGGTGAAGCGGGCGGTGGGTCCGCTGCACCGCCCCCTGCAGGAGATCATCAGCTCCCCGCCGCCGCCGATCGAGGCCGGGCTCGAACCGTACTTCCGGGACGTGGCGGGCCATCTGGAGCGCGTGAACGAGCAGATCTCGTCGTACGACGCCCTGCTCGACTCCATCCTGCAGGCGCACCTCGCGCAGGTGACGCTGGCCCAGAACGAGGACATGCGCAAGATCACGGCCTGGGCGGCGATCGTGGCGGTGCCCACGATGGTGTGCGGCGTGTACGGCATGAACTTCGAGCACATGCCCGAACTCCGCTGGACGTACGGGTACCCGGCGGTGCTCGCCGTCATGGCGGCGGCCTGCTACCTGATCCACCGCAGCTTCCGCCGCAACGGCTGGCTCTGAGCCCCTCAGTCCGGGCGCCGGGCGCGCCGGCGGCGCTTCACGGCCGTGTAGCCGGCGAAGAAGAGGGCGGTGCCCGCGAGGGCAGCGCCGACGGCCGTCTCGATGCCGGTCGGCCGCGACGTCCCGCCGACACCCCCGGCGACACCCCGGGTGGGCCGGGCGGTCACCCCTGCACGGCTCTCCCCGGCTGTCGGCACGGCCGTGACCGCCCCTCGCCGGGGCAGCGCCTCGCAGGCGATCCCGTCATCCGGCCCCGGGTCCTCGTCGAGCCGGTGCGGGTCGCTGCGGTCCCGGTCGAACTCGGCCTGCGCGTCTTCCTGGAAGGCGAAATCCCGGCAGTCCAGATCGGTCTGCGCTTCGGCGGCCCCGGCCAGTGGTACTGCCGTGACCACGGCCAGGGCCAGGGCCGTCCCGGCGATGCGGAAGTCCATGGCGAAGCCTCCTCGCGGTCCGATGACCGTCCCGACGACCCTATGTCCGGCTCCGAGGTACGGCGCGGGCGGCTGGGCCGAATGGGGGTCTCCCGGCGGCGGGCCTGGTTCAGGCGGGGGGCGTCCGGCGGGGTGGGGTGCGGAGGTGGGGGCCGTAGGACCGGGTGAGCCAGTCGTCGTCGTAGATCGTCTCCAGGTAGTTGGCGCCGAGGTCGGGGGCGATCGCGACCGCCGTGGTGTCGTCGGGGACGTCGTGGGCCGACAGCCAGGCCAGGGCGCCGCTGACGACCGTGCCCGTGGAGCCGCCGAAGAGGAACCCGTGGCTCACCAGGCGGTGGCACATGCGGATCGTGTCGGTCTCGGAGACGTGGACGACGTCGTCGACGTACGACGGGTCGAGGATGGCCGGGCGGACGCCGGTGCCGAGGCCGGGGATCAGGCGGCGGGCGGAGGGTGTGCCGAAGGTGACGGAGCCTTCGGCGTCGACGGCCACGACGGTGACCGAGGGCTGGTTCTCGCGGAAGTAGGTGGCGCAGCCCATCAGCGTGCCGGTCGTGCCCGCGCCGATGAAGAGGACGTCCAGCACGGGGAACGCCTTGGCGATCTCGGGGCCGGTGGTGCGGTAGTGGCCCGTCCAGTTGCCGTCGTTGGCGTACTGGTTGAGCCACAGGTAGTTCTCGTTCGCCGCGCAGAGTTCTCGTACGTGGGCGAGCCGGGCGCCCAGGAAGCCGCTTTCGGGGTCGGGCTCGGTGATGACGTGGACCTCGCTGCCGAGGGTCTCCATCAGCCGGCGCGCGGTGCGTGTGCAGCGCACATCGGTCACGCAGAGGAAGCGGTAGCCGCGGCTCGCGGCGACGATGCTCAGGGCGACACCCATGTTCCCCGACGACGACTCGATCAGTGTGGCGCCCGGCGCGAGCAGCCCGGCGCGCTCCTTGGCCCGCACCATCTCGGCGGCGGCCTTGAGCTTGACCGAGCCCGCGAAGTTGAACCCCTCGCACTTGAGGAAGAGCGTTCGGCCCAGGCTGGGCCGCAGGTCGACGTAGAGGTCCTCCACATTGAAGTCCATGGGATTCGAGATGATTGCCGTCACCTGATCCAGCCCAATCTCTTCCGGGGAAGCCCTCCGCGGTTCGCATATCAATGCTGGTCATCGCCGCGATATTTGACCTATACCGCAGCTATCGACGTGCCTTCGGGCGCGCCGGCCGGGCATCGGGCGGACCATGTTTACAGAATTCATACATCCGGCGGCGGCGTGCACCGAACGACCACTACCAGTACACCGGACCGCACTTCGCACGGGGAGGTGCCGCCCGACAACAACACCTGCCAACTCTTTCTGGCAGGTGCCCTGCCAATGATCTGTTGCAGGTTTCATGAACAGCGGTAACCGCATTCCGCCCGCCCGGGGATCGTCATGATTCCGACATAGCCGCAACTCCGCGACCAAGGGGGCGATCACCATGGATTCCACCCGCCGAAAAGCTCTCCCGACCCACTGAATTTGGCCACATGAACAGTGGCCGATCGGTCGGCAAACGGCCGCCCACCATTATCAACTGCGCCTTGACTCATGTTCCCGGGCGTGACTACAGTCACTTCGGCGGCCAAAAATCGACCAACGGACCGCCCACAAGCAATAGTTCACGGGGGAACGGGGACTAGACAATGCTTCTGACGCACATTCGGACCTGTCCGCCGGCCCTGGATATCTAGAGCGCGCGCCGCCGACCGCCCGCCGACAGGGTTCCGCATCATCTGACGTCCACTCCGCGACACCTTTCCGACACCCCGCTCTCCGGCTCCCTTCTCATTCCGGAGATTGTGGCGTGCCATCGAACTGGCGCCACCGGACGGGCTTTCCGGTTCGACCACTCCGGCCTGCCCGGGCTGCACCCCCCACCTTACCGACGCAAAAGGAGCACTACCGGTGATGGAGTTTCGGATTCTCGGCCCTGTGGGACTGTGGCTGGAGAACAATGAGATTCCGCTCAACGGCACGAAACAACGGACCATGTTGGCCGCATTATTACTGGCCGGTGAGCGGGTCCTGCCCGACTACCGGCTCGGCGAGGCGCTCTGGGGCAAAAGACCACCCGGCACCTACCAGGCGCAGATATACACCTACGCATCACGCCTGCGACAGCACCTGGAGAATCACGCTGAAATAATCCGCAAGGGCTCCGGCTACATGTTGCGGCTCATCTCTGGGCGATTCGACTACCGCGAGTTCGACGAGCTGTCCCGGTCGGGCCACGCGCATCTGCGGGAACGCAGGTACCGGGAGGCGGCCCGGTCCCTGGGCGCCGCCCTGGAGCTGTGGCGGGGCCCGACCCTGACGGACGTGACCGACCACCTCGGCGAGACGGAGCGGCCGAGCATCGACGAGGCGTACATGGAGGCGCTGGAGAGCCGCATCGCGGCCGATCTCGCGCTCGGACGGCACATCCAGGTCACCTCGGAACTGGTGGGCCTGGTACGGGCGTACCCGCTGCGTGAGCGGCTGCGCGCCCAGCTCATGGTGGCGCTGTACGCGACGGACCGGCAGGCGGACGCGTTCGCCGTGTTCCACGAGGGGCGGCAGCAGCTGGAGGAGGAGCTCGGCGTCGACCCGGGTACGGCGCTGCGCCAGACGTACCAGGCGATCCTCACCGGCAATGTCGACGAGATCGGGCACGAGATGTTCGCCGGCTCCCCCGAGCGCACATTGGGCGCGGACGATTTCGTGTGGCGCCCGGGGCCGCTCCTCGCGGCGAACGCACCCGGTCAGCCGTAGCGCCGCTCTCCCCCCGTAGCGCTTCGTTTCGCGGAAGTCCTCGGGGACGGGGCGCCGGGCACCGTCCCCGAGGACTTCGCCGTGGATGGATCAGGTCTGCCGCGCGGGCCTCAGTTCCCCTTGGTTCAGGGTGGAATCGAGTTCGGAGCGGCGCAGCCGCTCGTCGGCCGTCACCTCGACCCGGGCAATGGCCCGACGCAGGATCGGCGGCCCCATGAGCGAGGTCACCACGGCGATCAGGACGATGACGGTGTACATCGCCGTGTTGATCACTCCGAGGCGCAGTCCGACCATGGCCACGATCACCTCGACGACTCCGCGGGCGTTCATGCCGGCCCCCAGCGCGACGGCTTCCCAGCGGCTGAGCCCGCTGGCCCAGGCTCCGATGAAGGCGCCGGCGAACTTGCCCACGATCGCGATCAGCAGCAGGATCACCGCGGACACCAGCACCGCGGGGTCGGCCAGTGCGGTGAGGTCCATGCGCAGGCCCGCCGTCGCGAAGAACACGGGTGCGAGCACCGCCATGACGAACGTGCGCATCGGGGCCAGCCGCTTCAGCACGTCCTTGCCGCCACCGCGGATGAGGATGCCGGCCACCAGCGCCCCGAAGATCGCCTCGAAGCCGAGCGCGTGGGTGGTGGCACTGAACCCCACGACGATCACGACGGCCGAGCCGAGCGTGACGCCCGGTTCGGGCGACTTGAGCGTGGTGGCCATGAGCTTGCGGACGAGGGGCCGGCCGATCAGCAGGGAGGCGGCGAAGAAGAGGATGAGCAGGGCGACCATCCTGGCCAGGCCCGCGGCGTGCAGTCCCGTCGTGGCCATCGCCGTGACGACGGAGAGGCCGAGCCATCCCAGCACGTCGTCCACGGTCCCCGACATGAGGATCAGCTGGCCGACGTTGCGGTGGAGCAGGCCGAGATCCATCAGAGTCTTGGCGATCACGGGGATGGCGCTCACGCACATCGCGATGCCGAGGAAGGTCGCGAAGACCGCGCGGTCGGAGCCCTCCCCCATCAGAGAGGCGGGGACCAGCCCGCCGGCGGCCACACCCAGCCCGAGGGGGATGACGAACCCGGGCAGGCTGACCCCGGCGGCCGTGCCCGCCCGCTTCCGGATGAGCGCGGTGTCCATCTGGAGACCGGTGATGCCGACCAGCAGGATCACACCGATCTGGCCGAAGGCGTCCAGCAGATGGGCCTGTTCCGGCACCGGCGGGAACAGCCAGTCGGCGAGCCGGGGCAGGGTGCTTCCGAGGAGGGACGGGCCCAGCAGGAGTCCGGTCAGCAGCTCTCCGACGATCGGGGGCAGCGACAGCCGCGCCGCCAGCCTCCCCAGCAGCGTCGCGACGAGCAGCAGCAGACCCACCTGGAGGAAGAAGATGGCCAGCGGATGCCCACCTATGGGCGGCACCGGCCCCGTCGCGATCACCACAGGGTCTCCCGATCGGATACGAAGTGAGGTTCAGCAGGTCGTGGGGGGCAGCAGCGTGGGCCGGAGCGGCGCCGGGGCGCAAGAAGGACGGACGCGCCTAGTCGGACATCGCGACGAGGACGCGCCGGCGCCCCGTGAACGGTCGGCGGCCGTGCCCGACCAGCATGTTGTCGATGAGCAGCAGGTCACCGGTCCGCCAGTCGACGTCGACGGCGGCTTCGAGGCCGCGGTCGCGCACCTGGGTGATGTACGCGGCCGGGATCGGTGATCCGTCCGCGAAGGTGACCGACTGTGGGAGGTCCTTCTCCGGCATGATCCGGTAGAGCGCGGCGGCCGTCTCGTCGCCGAGGCCCGCGGCGTGCCACTGGTCGGCCTGGTTGAACCAGACCTCGGTGCCGGTCACCGGGTGAGTGGCCGTGGAGGGCCGTACCTGGCTCACCCTCAGGGCGCCGTCCCGGGTCCATTCGTACGTGGCGCCGGTGTCGTCGAGGAACGCCTCGGCGCCGGCGCGGTCGCCGGTCTCGAAGGTGTCCTGCCAGCTCTTGCCGAAGCCCTTCCCCCCGTGCAGGTTCTGGGTGTAGCGCACTCCGCCGGCGAAGGCTTCGCGGATTTCGGCGTCGAGGGACTCCAGCCACAGCGCGGCGTCGACGACGGGGGTCGCGCCCCCCGTTTCGGCGGCCTGGTCGCAGAAGAAGAGCAGCCGGGCGGGCCACTGGTGGGCATAGCTCATCTCGTTGTGCATCGAGATGGTGTACTCCGGCGGGTACTCGGTCGAGGTGTAGACGTTCTGGCCGACCTTGGTGCGGGGCGAATTGCCGTGGACGTAGGCCAGCCGGTTCGGCAGCAGCAGATCCATGACGTCGTCGAGTTCGGCGGTGGTGACTCCGAACCCGCGGAACACCAGCGCCTTTTCGCTCACCAGCAGGGCGTCGAGGCCGTCGAGGGCCCGGAGGTGGCCGATCAGACCGCCCGGGGTGGGCTCGGCCCCGATGTCGGCCGGCTGGATCACGAGCGGCTTCCAGGGGCTTTGGTCGTCCATCGGACTTCTCCTTTTCGGCAGGACCGCGGTCCGGTCCGACCTTGCGGAGGCCGTCTATATTTCTTCGCTATCCGGTCTATCCGACCCGGACCGGGGCCGTATAGGCGGTCTATAGCCGCGATCTCCAGGCTGGTCTTTACCGTGCACCTCTGTGTGCGGTCGAGCAGGAGCCTCGAGAATCCGCGAGCGATGGAGTCGGGAATGGTCGACGGGGACGCGATACGGCTGCCTTTGTCCGCCGGTCAGCAAGGGGTGTGGTTCGCTCACCAGCTGGACGCGTCCGGGCAGAAATACAACTGCGCGGAGTACATCGCCGTCGACGGTCCGCTCGATGTGGCGCTGCTCGGCAGAGCCTGGTCCTTGCTGCGCGCCGAGGCGGACATCGTCCGTATCCGTACCGTCGTCCGGGACGACGACGGGTTGTGGCAGGTCTTGGATCCGGCGCACGCGGCGGTGTTGCCGCTCACCGACTTCACGGCTGCGGCCGATCCGGAGGCGGAGGCCCGGCGGTGGATGCGCGAGGACGTCCGGCGCCCGCTCGATCTGGCCGCCGGACCGATTTCCCGCTTCGCCCTGCTGAGGCTTTCGGAGCAGAGGTTCTTCTTCTACTACCGGCTCCACCATGTGGTCGTCGACGGCTACGGAGTTCATCTGCTGGGCCACCGCCTCGCGGAGATCTATTCCGAACTGGCCGCCGGGCGGGAGGAAGTCGAGCCGGTATTCGGCCCGCTGGCCGAGTTGCTCGCCGAAGAGACCGCGTACCGCGCCTCGGCCGATTTCCACACGGACCGCGCCTACTGGCTGGAGCGCTTCGCCGACCCGCCGGAGCCGTTGTACGTGCCCGGCAGGCAGGGCGCGGAAACGGTCCTGCCGGAGGACCGGCTGCGGCTGCGGCTGACCGCGCCGATCCCCGCGGACGATCTCGGTCTGCTGCGCACGGCTGCCGCCGCGGCCGGCACCACCTGGCAGATCCTGTTCACCGCCGTCGTCGGCGCCTACGTCCACCGCGTCACCAATCGCCGGGACGTCGTCCTCGGCCTGCCCGTGACGGGCCGGCGCAGCGTCGCCTCCCGTCGCATCCCCGGCATGGCCACCAACAGTGTGCCGGTGCGCCTGGACTTTCCGCCCGGGCAGAGCCTCGCCCGACTGGTGCCGCGGCTCACCCGCGAGATCGCCGACACACTGAAGCACGAACGGTTCCGGCTGGAGGACCTCCAGCGCGAACTGGCCCTGGACGGCGGGGCCGGGGCGCTGCTGGGCCCGATCGTCAACTTCATGCCGTACGGCGGCCCGCTGCGGTTCGGGGACACCCCGGCCACCAGCCACAACCTGGCGTCCGGGCCGACGCTCGACCTCTTCGTCACCGTCCGCCCCGAACCCGGCGGCGAAGCCATGTCGCTGGTCCTGGACGGAAATCCGGAGCTGCACGACCTGGAGAGCCTCACCGCTCACCGGGAACGGTTCCTGGCGTTCCTCCGCACGGCGGCCGGCGCCCCGGACACTCCGGTGGCCTCGCTCGACGTGCTCGGTGCGGCGGAGCGGCACCATCTGCTCACCGAACTCAACGCCACCGGTCTGGCGCTGACCGACGAGACGGTGCCCGGCCTCGTCGGCGAATGGGCCGCCGCGGCCCCGGGGCGGATCGCGCTGGTGCACGGCGCGCGCACCCTGACGTACGGCGAGCTCGGCGCGCGGGCGGAGCGGCTCGCCCACGAGCTGGCGGACCGGGGCGTCGGCCCGGAGGATCGCGTCGCCCTGGCCCTCCCCCGCTCGCCGGGACTCGTCGTCGCGATGCTGGCGGTGCTCGAGGCGGGTGCGGCGTTCGTGCCCGTCGACACGACGTACCCGGCCGAGCGCATCGCGTACATGCTCGCCGACTCCTCGCCCGCGCTGGTGATCACCACGGAGGCCTTCGGCGGACTGCTGCCCGGGGACACTGCCCGGCTCCTGCTGGACGAGGCCGACGGCGGTGAACGGGTCGACGCCCGCGATGAACGGGCGGACGTCGGCGGTGGATCAGCGGCCGCCGGGGAGCGCCCTCCGCTGCCGGGCCCGGACCCTGACCACCCCGCCTACGTCATCTACACATCGGGGTCGACCGGCTCCCCCAAGGGTGTGGCCGTGCCCCACCGGGGCCTGCGGAACCTGGCCGAGGACCACATACGGCGCTATGGACTCGACTCCGACAGCCGGGTGTTGCAGCTGGTCTCCCCCAGCTTCGACGTGGCGATGGGGGACATCTGGCCGACCCTGATGGCCGGCGGCCGGCTGGTGCTGGCGCCCGCCGGGCGGACCGTCACGGGACCGGCGCTCGTCCGGCTGCTGCGCACGGAGCGGATCACCCAGGCGGCGATCCCGCCGGTCTTCCTGTCCCGGATGGCGCCCGAGGAACTGCCGGATCTGCGGGTACTGATCACCGGCGGTGAGCCCATGGCGCCCGAGGTGCTGCGGCGCTGGGCCACGGGGCGGCGGATGTTCAACGAGTACGGCGTGACGGAGGCGACCGTCACCACCACCGTGAGCCGGCCGCTGGCCCCCGACGGCACACCGCCGATCGGCGGGCCGGTCGCCAACTCCCGGGTGTACGTGCTGGACGAGGCCATGGCGCCGGTCCTGCCGGGCGTCGTCGGCGAGTTGTTCATTTCCGGCGCCGGGCTCGCGCGCGGCTATCTGCGCCGCCCGGCCCTGACGGCCGAGCGGTTCGTGCCCTGCCCGTACGGCGAGCCCGGCTCGCGCATGTACCGCACCGGCGATCTGGTGCGGTGGCGTGCCGACGGCCAGCTCGAATACGTGGAGCGGGCCGACCACCAGGTCAAGATCCGTGGCTTCCGCATCGAACTCGGGGAGATCGAGGCGGTGCTGGGCCGACACGCCTCGGTGAGGACGGCGGTCGCGGCCGTCCGGGAGCACCGCCCCGGACGTAAGCGGCTGGTGGCCTATGTGGTCCCCGAGCCGGGCGCCGTGCCGGACCCGGCCGGGCTGCGCGCCTTCGCGGCCCGTTCGCTGCCGGACCACATGGTGCCGTCGGCCGTCGTACCGCTGGAGGCCGTGCCGGTCACCCCGAACGGCAAGGTGGACCGCCGGGCGCTGCCCGCGCCGGACTTCTCGGCCGCCCTGACCGACCGGCCGCCGCGGGACGCCCGCGAGGAGGTCCTGTGCGAGCTGTTCGCCGAGGTGCTCGGGCTGGACCGGTGCGGTGTGGAGGACTCCTTCTTCGACCGCGGCGGCGACAGCATCACCGCACTGCAACTGCTGTCCCGGGCGCACACGGCGGGGCTGGACCTCGAGCTGGGTGACGTGTTCCGGTATCCGACGGTGGCCGAACTCGCCCCCCACGCACGGGAACTGCCCGGCCGTGCCGGGCAGCGGGAGGACGGGACGCCGGACGAGGGAACCGGGCCGGTGGCCATGGTGCCCGCCCTCGTCAGGGCGGCGCGCGCCCCGGGCGGCCCCGCGGCGGCGGGCCACGAGTCGGTGCTGCTGCGCCTGCCGGCCGGGGCGCGGTTCGACACGGTGGCCGAGGTCGTACGGGCCGTGGTGGACCACCATGACGCCCTGCGGCTGCGGTTGTCGGTCGCGGACGACGGCCGGTGGGAGGCGCGGACGCTCCCCGCCGGAACGTTCGGCGCGCCGGATCTGGTCACGCGGGCCGGTGACGCGGACCCGGAGGCGTCGGCGGACCGCCGTGGGGAGAGGACCCGGGAGGGCTCCCAGGCGGCTTTCGGGGATTCCTTCGAGGACGTGCGGGCCGCCGCGGAGTCCCGGCTGTCGCCGGCCGAGGGGCTGATGGTGCAGGGCGTGTTCTTCGACGCGGCTGCCGGGCGCACCGCCCGGCTGCTGCTCGTGGCGCACCGGCTGGTGGTGGACGCCGAGTCGTGGCGCGTGCTGCTCGGGGACCTGGCGGCCGCCTGGGCGGACGTGGCCGCGGACCGGCCGGTGGCCCTCGCCCCCGTCGGCACGTCCCTGCGGACCTGGGCCGCGCGGCAGTCGGTGCCGGACGCGGCGGACGAGGCGCACCGCGGCACGGACGCGGCGGACGGTGGCGCGGGTGCGGCGGACGACAGGGCCGGCGGGGCGGACGACGGTACGGCCGGCGCGGCCGCGGGGCGGGCGCGCAGTCTGCGGCTGACCCTGCCCGCCGGCGAGTTCGGCGCCCTGTCGTCCAGGCTCGCCGGGCTGTACCGGGCCGAACCGGGCGAGGTGCTGGCGGCCGGCCTGGCACTGGCGTACGCGCAGTGGGCGTACCGTCCCGCGGACGACGCGGCGACCGGCGGCGGCGTACCGCTGGAGTGGGAGCGCCGCAGGCCCGGTCACGCCGGCCGGCCGGCCACGGGTCTCGAACGGACCGTCGGGCCGCTCGCCGGCACGGTCGCCGTCCGCATCGACACGGACGGGGTGACCTGGGAGGAGGTGTGCGCGGGGTCCGACGCCCTGGGCGGGGTGCTCAAGCGGGCCAAGGAGAGGTTGCGCGCCGGCGGCCCCACGGCACCGGAGGCGGCCCCACCGCTCGCGCTGCGCGACCGCGGGTCGCTTCCCCTGGCCGGGGCCGGGGCGGGGGCCGACGGCGACTGGCTGCCGGTGGCCGGTCCCGACGGGCTGCCCTCCGCCTTCTCGTTCGCCGCCGAAGCGGCGACCGTCCCCGCCGGCTCGGTCACCTTCACGACCGTCGCCTACGACCTGGGCGGGGGGCCCGAACTGGACGTCACGGTGGTCTGGGACGGCGACCGGTACACCGACTCCGCGGTCAAGGAGCTGACCGAGCTGTGGTCCACGGCGCTGACCGGCCTGGTCGCGCACAGCCGCTCGGCCGGGGCCGGCGGGCTGACACCCTCCGACCTGCCGCTGGTGGCGCTGGACCAGGCGGAGATCGACGCGCTCACCGCCGCACACCCGGACCTGTCCGACGTACTTCCGCTGACCCCGCTGCAGGAAGGGCTGCTCTTCCACAGCATTCTGGCCCAGGACGGCGTCGACGCCTACGCGGCGCAGCTGCGCTTCGACCTGGAGGGCCCGCTGGACACGGCGGCGCTGCGGACGGCCGCCGGCACGCTGCTGCGCCGGCACACCGCGCTGCGCTGCGCGTTCCGGCACGGCGAGACGGCGTCGCACCCCGTACAGATCGTCGGTGAGGACGTCCGGCTCCCGTGGGCGGAGCGGGACCTCACCGGGGTGCCCGGGGACGGGCGCGAGGAGGAGGCCCGCCGGCTCGCGGCGGAGGAGCGCGCCCGCCGGTTCGACATGGCGGCGCCCCCGCTGCTGCGGTTTCTGGTGCTGAGGCTCGGAGAGGGCCGCCACCGGGTGCTGCTGACGGCGCATCACATCCTCTGGGACGGCTGGTCGACGGCGATCCTGGTCCGCGAGCTGTTCACGCTGTACGCGCGTGGCGGGGACCCCTCGGTCCTGCCGCCGGCACCGCCGCACCGCGACCACCTGGCCTGGCTTGCCGCCCAGGACCGCCCGGCGGCCCGGCAGGCCTGGGCGCGGGCGCTCCACGGCCTGCCCGGCCCCACCCTGGTGGCCGGCGGTGCTCCGGAACCGGCGCCCGCGCAGGAACACCTCACCGAGCGGCTGGACGAGGAGCTGACCGCGGCGCTCACCGCGCGGGCCCTGGCCCACGGGATCACGCTCAACACGGCCGTCCAGGGCGCCTGGGGACTGCTGCTGTCCGCGGTCACGGGCAGCGACGACGTGGTGTTCGGCGCCTCCGTCTCCGGGCGTCCGCCCGGGCTGCTCGGGGTCGAGGACATGGTGGGCCTGCTGACCAACACCGTCCCGGTACGGGTGCGGCTGCGGGCCGGTGAACCCCTGCCGGAGACGCTCGCGCGGCTGCAGCGGGAGCAGATGGCGCTGTCGCCGCACCACCATCTGGCGCTGGGGGACATCCAGCGCCGGGCCGCGGGGCCGGACGGCGTCACCGGCGCCACCACCGGCGGCGCCCTGTTCGACACCGCGATCACCTTCGTCAACCACTCCTTCGACGCCTCCGGTCCGGCCGCCGCGGGTGGCCTGCGACTGGTGTCCTCCGACGTGGACGACGGCACCCACTACCCGCTGCGGCTGGCCGCCGTGCCGGGCCCCACCCTGACGCTGCGGCTCGGCCACCGGCCCGACGTCTTCTCGCGCACCCGGGCGAAGCGGCTGCTCGGGCGGCTGGTGCGGACGCTGGAGGCGTTCGCGCACCGGCCGCCGGCGTCCTGACCCCCGGTTCGCGCACCCGGTCACGACCCATCCGACACAAGAGGAGGCGAGGCGGCCTTGCGGACGCCCGACGTATTCATCAAAGGGCTCGGAGTCTTCCTGCCCGGCACGGTCACCGTGGCGGAGGCCGTGGAGAGCGGGCGGTACTCCGCCTTCGAGGCCGAGCTGCACGAGCTGACCGGCGCGGCCGTGGCCGGGGAGACACCGGCGCCGGAGATGGCGCTGCGCGCCGCCCAGGAGGCGTACAAGCGCTGCGGACACCGCCCCGACGACACCGATCTGCTGCTGTACGCCGACTCCTGGCACCAGGGGCCCGACGGCTGGCAGCCGCAGTACTACCTCCAGCGGCATCTCGTCGGCGACGAGGTGCTCGCGCTCGAGGTGCGGCAGGGCTGCAACGGCATGTTCGGCGCCCTGGAGCTGGGCGCCGGCCATCTGCGGGGCCGGCCCGGGAGAGGTGCGGGGCGGCACGCCACCGCGCTGCTCGTCGCGGCCGACAACTTCGGCACCCCGATGATGGACCGCTGGACGATGGGGCCCGGCTACATCGCCGGGGACGCGGCCAGTGCGGTCGTCCTGACCACCGAGCCGTCGTTCGCCCAGCTCCTCTCGGTGGGGTCGGTCGCCGTGTCGGAGGCCGAGGGGATGCACCGCGGAGCCGAGCCGCTGTTCCCGCCCGGTCCGACCGTGGGGCGGCCGCTGGACTTCCAGGCCCGCAACACCGAGTTCAAGCGGGCCGCACTCGCCGACGGCACGGGCACCGGGTCTCTGGTCCGGGTCCACGGGCTGACCCTGGAGCTGGTCGAGCGCACCCTGTCCGAGGCCGGCATCGGTCTCGCGGACGTCGCCCGCGTCGCGTACATGAACTACTCCCGGGAGATCGTCGAGCAGCGCTGCATGGCCGCGCTGGGCCTGCCCATGGAGAAGTCGACCTGGGAGTTCGGCCGGACGGTCGGCCATCTCGGGGCGAGCGACCAGATCGTCTCCCTCGACCATCTGCTGGGCACGGGCGAACTCGGGCCCGGTGACCACTTCCTGATGCTCGGCGTCGGCCCCGGCGTCACCCTGTCCTGCGCTGTCGTGCGGATCCGGCACACCGCCCCGTGGTGCGGTTGATCATGGCTAAGGAGACCGAAGTCGTGTCCATCGAAGACGAGTCCGCAGCGACCGGCTCACCCGTCCCCGGACCCGCGCCCCTGCCGCCTTCCGGGGCCGTGCCGCCGGAACCCGTCGCGGTGATCGGGGCCGGGTGCCGGCTGGCGGGCGGAGCCGACTCGCCCGGCGCGTTCTGGGAGATGCTGCTGACCGGCCGGGACGGCATCGGCGACATGCCGGGCGACCGCTGGGGCCCCTACCGGGACCTCGGGCCCGAGCACGGCGCCGCGGTGCGCCGCGCCGACATCCCGGGCGGGTTCGTCGAGGACGTCGAGGGGTTCGACTCCGCGTTCTTCGGCCTCACGCCCCGCGAGGCGGAGCTGATGGACCCGCAGCAGCGGCTGCTCCTGGAAGTGGTGTGGGAGGCGCTGGAGGACGCGGGCATCCCGCCGCAGAGCCTGGCGGGCGGTGACACCGGGGTCTTCGTCGGCATCGGGTCGGACGACTACGGCCGGCGGCTGCTGGAGGACCTGCCGCAGATCGAGGCCTGGACCGGCATCGGGAGCGCCATGTGCGCGGCCGCCAACCGGATCTCGTACGCCTTCGACCTGCGCGGCCCCAGCATGGCCGTCGACACCGCCTGCTCGGCCTCCCTGGTCGCCACCCATCTGGCGTGCCAGAGCCTGCGGGCGGGGGAGAGCGGCGTCGCCCTGGTCGGCGGGGTCAACCTGATCATCTCCCCCGGGCTGTCGCTCACGCTGGAGTCGGCCGGCGCCACCGCGCCCGACGGCCGCTGCAAGCCGTTCGACGCCTCCGCCAACGGCTACGGGCGGGGCGAGGGCGGCGCCGTGCTCGTCCTCAAGCGTCTCTCCGACGCCGAGCGGGACGGCGACCGCGTACTCGCCGTGATCCGCGGCAGCCACGTCAGCCAGGACGGCCGCACCAACGGCATCATGGCCCCCAGCGGCACCGCCCAGCAGGCGCTGCTGGAGACCACGCTGCGCCGCTCCGGCATCGAGGCGGGCTCCGTCGACTACATCGAGGCCCACGGCACCGGAACCCGCCTCGGCGACCCGCTCGAAGCGGGCGCCCTCTCCGCCGTGTACGGCAGGGGGCGGCCCGCGGGCGAGCCGGTGCTGATCGGCTCGGTGAAGCCCAACATCGGACACCTGGAGGCCGGTGCCGGGGTCGCCAGCATGCTGAAGGCCGTCCTCGCCCTGAACCACGGCGAGATCCCGCCGAGCCTCAACTACCACCGGGGCAATCCGGCGATCGACTGGGACACCAACGGGCTGCGGGTCGTCACGAAGCGTACGCCGTGGCCGGACCGCGGACGCCCGCGCCGCGCCGGTGTCTCCGGCTTCGGCTACGGCGGCACCATCGCGCACGTGCTGCTGGAGCAGGCCCCCGAGCCGGCCGGCACCGCGCGGCGACCGGCGTCCGCACCGGCCCCGGAACGCACCCGGCTCTTCCCCGTCTCCGCCAAGTCCCCCGCCGCGCTGCGGGCGTACGCGGGCACGCTGGCCGACTGGCTGACCGCTCCCGGCGCCGGCCGGGAGGCCGGTCTGGACTCGCTGGGCCACACGCTGGCACTGCGCCGCTCGCACCTGGACCACCGGGCCGCGATCGTGGCCGCGAGCCGCGAGGACCTGGTGGCCGGGCTGCGGATCGTCGCCGACGGGGAACAGTCCCGGGAGGCGGTCACCGGATCGGCGACCGCCGCGCCGGGCGGCGGGCCGGTGTGGGTGTTCTCCGGCCACGGTTCGCAGTGGGTGGGCATGGGACGCGACCTGCTGGCGTCCGAGCCGGCGTTCGCCGAGGCCATCGACGAGCTGACACCGGTCTTCCTGGAGGAGATCGGCTTCTCGCCCCGGCAGGTGCTGGTCGACGGCGACTTCGGCACCGTGGACCGCGTCCAGACGATGATCTTCGCGGTGCAGATCGGGCTGGCCGCCGTCTGGCGGTCGTACGGCGTCGTCCCGGCCGCCGTGATCGGGCACTCCGTCGGTGAGATCGCGGCAGCGGTCACGGCCGGGGCGCTGTCCCGGCAGGACGGCGCCCGGCTGATCTGCCGCCGTTCCGCACTGCTGCGCCGGGTCGCCGGCCGGGGTGCGATGGCGATGGCGAGCCTGCCGCTGGAGGAGGTCACCGAACGCCTCGCGGGCCGCACCGACGTGGTCGCCGCCATCTCGGCGTCGCCCTCCTCCACCGTCGTCTCCGGCGACGTCGCCGCGATCGAGGCGTTGACCGGGGAGTGGCAGGCGGAGGGCGTCCAACTGCGCCGGGTGGCCTCCGACGTCGCCTTCCACAGCCCGCAGATGGACGAGCTGCTCGACGAACTGACGGCGGCCGCAGCCGATCTGACCCCGCGCGAGCCGGTACTCCCGATGTACTCGACCGCACTCGACGACCCGCGTACGACTCCGCGGGCGGACGGCGCCTACTGGGCGGCGAACCTGCGCAACACGGTGCGGCTGGCGGCGGCGACCCGGGCCGCCGCGGAGGACGGTCACCGGGCCTTCCTGGAGATCTCCGCGCATCCGGTGGTGGCCCATTCCCTCGGCGAGACCCTCGCCGATCTGGGGGTGGAGGACGCTTTCGTCGGATCGTCGCTGCGGCGCAACCAGCCGGAGGAGTCCTCGCTGCTCGCCGCGCTCGCCGCCGCCCACACCGCGGGCATCGCGTGCGACTGGACCCGTCTGGCCCCGGCCGGCGGCCTGGTGACGCTCCCCCGGGTGGCCTGGCAGCGGCAGCCCCACTGGCGCGAGACCCGTTTCCCGGGCGCGGGCCAGGGCCTCGGCCACGATGTGGACGCCCATGCGCTCATCGGTTCTCCGGTCGCCGTGTCCGGCCGGTCTCTGCGGCTGTGGCGGACGGTCCTGGAGGACGCGAACCGCCCCTACCCGGGCAGCCACACCATCAACGGGACGGAGATCGTGCCCGCCGCCGTGCTGATCAACACCTTCCTCGCGGCGGCCGGGAACGGTGGGGACGCGGACGGCGGGGACGGCAACGGCCGGCGGGCACTGGGCGAGGTCGCGCTGCGGCTGCCGCTGACCGTCGGCGAGCGCCGCGAAATCCAGGTCGTGCACGACGACAACGGGCTGCGGGTGTCCTCGCGCGTCGCGGACGGCGACGGCGCCTGGCTCACCCACACGACCGCCACCACCCTGAACACCCCGCCGGCCCCACCGGACCGGTTGCCCGCACCGGACGCCTCGCTCGCCCCGGCCGATCCGGGCGGGATACAGCGCCACCTGGCCTCGGTCGGCGTGCCCACCATGGGTTTCGAGTGGACCGTCGGGGAACTGCTGCGCGCCGAGGGCACCCTCCAGGCGCGCGTGACGGCGGAGCAGCCGGAGCGGGCGCCCGCGACATGGGCGCCGCTCTTCGACGCCGCCCTGTCGATCGCCCCGTCCGCCTACCCCGGGCCCGCCGCGCTGCGCATGGTCGCGCACCTCGCCGCCGTGAGTGTCGGGGGCGCGCCCCCGGCGTCGGCAGTGGTCCACGTCACGCACGACCCGGCGGCGGACGCGGTGGACGTCCTGATCGCGGACCCCGGAGGACGGGTGCTGGCCGCGCTGACCGGCGTACGGTACGCGTCGATCGGCCAGGAGTCGATGGTGGCCGCCCCGCCCCGGGAGCTGGTGCACGAGGTGGTGTGGCGGCCGCTGGAGACCGGGGCCCGGGCAGAGGGCGCCGGGCGGGACCTGGTCCTGATCGGCGCGGTCGACCATCCCCTGGCGGGCGCCCTGCGCGACCTGGTCACCGCCGTCGGTGGCCGGTTCCGGGCCCTCAAGGCGCCGGGGGACCTGGCCTCCCCGGCCGGGCTCGACGCGTCCACGGACGTGCTGGTGCTGCCGCCGCCGCCCGTGCCGGGCGAGTCGGTCCCGGGCTCGGCGGCGGGCAACGCGTGGCTGCTGCTGGAGACGGCACAGCGGCTGGCCGCCCTGGACACGGTGCGGTTCCCCCGCCTGTGGGCCCTGACGACGGGCGTGCGGGAGAGCCGGGGGACGACGGGGCTCACCCACTCCGCGCTGTGGGGGCTCGGCCGGGTCGTCGCCGGAGAACACGGCGAGCTGTGGGGCGGGATCGTCGATCTGCCGGCGGACGCGGGAGCGGAGACGGCCGGCGCGCTGCTGGACGTCCTGCGGGCGGCTCCGCACGAGGACGTGGTGTCGCTGGGGTCCGATGGCGCCGCCGAGACGGCCCGGCTGGCCCGCACGGATCGGGAGGCCCGGCACGAGGCACCGGCCTGCCGTGCCGACGGCACGTACCTGATCACCGGCGGTCTCGGTGTGCTCGGTCTGGAGGTGGCGCACTGGCTGGCGGGGCGGGGCGCCCGGCGTCTGGTGCTGGCCGGACGGCGGGGGCTGCCGCCGCGGGCCGAGTGGGACAACGTGACGGACGAGGTGACACAGCGTCACATCGACGGAGTGCGGGCGCTGGAGGCGCTCGGGGTGACCGTGCGCGTGGTGGCCCTGGACGTCGCCGACGCCGCCGCGGCGGCCCGGCTGCTGGCCCCTGACGCGCTCGGGATGCCGCCGGTGCGGGGCATCGTGCACGCCGCGGGTGTGCTCGACAACCGGATGGTGCCGGACGTGGACGAGGCGTCGCTGCGGGCCGTGATGCGTCCGAAGGCCGAGGGCGCCTGGGTGCTGCACGAGCTGTTCCCCGCCGGCAGTCTGGACTTCTTCGTGCTCTTCTCCTCCTGCGGTCAGCTCCTCGGGCTGCCGGGGCAGGCCAGTTACGGCTCGGCCAACGCCTTCCTGGACGCGCTGGCGCACCACCGCGGCGACACCACGAGCTTCGGCTGGACGTCGTGGCGCGGCCAGGGCATGGCGGTGAACGAGGTCGTCGACCTGGAGCTGCGGGAGCGCGGAGTCACCGACATCTCGCCTGCGGAGGCGTTCGCGGCGTGGGACCACGCCGCGCGGCGCGGCACCGGCCACTTCCCGGTGCTGCGGACGACACCGCTGGAGGCGGGCGCCGAACGGCTGCCGCTGCTGCGGGAAGTCGGCGCGGAGGAGCCCTCCCCGGCCGGTGCGGCGGAGGGCGGCGGTGACTCCTTCGCCGGTCTGTCGGGCGAGGAACTGCGCGAGCGGCTGGTCACCGAGATCGCCGGCCAGATCGCCGGGGAGATGCGGCTGCCGGTGGCCTCCCTCGACATCCGCCGCTCGCTGGTGGAACAGGGACTGGACTCGGTGATGACGATCGTCATCCGCAGGCGCCTGGAGAAGCGGTTCGGCCACAAGCTCCCGGCCACCCTGCTGTGGCACCGGCCCACGGTGGTGGCGATCAGCGGGCATGTGGCGGAGCTGCTGTCCGCCGGGTGAGCCCACCCGCAGACGCGTCTGCCCCCCTTCCCCGGCCGGGGAAGGGGGGCAGACTCGGTCCTGCCGTGGAGCGGGCCGGTGCCTCACCAGGGCGGGCACTCTCCGACGTACCGGTCGTCGAGTGCGTTGCCCCGGACGTCCCGGACGTCGACCGTGTACTTCCAGCCGCCGATGGACTTCCAGCCGGTGCTCCACGTCCCGTCGGCCTTGACGACGAGGGTGTCCGGCGCCGGATCCGGTCCCTCGCTGAGGTGACGGACGACGATCGTCAGGCCCGGCGTGTACCCGCTGCCCCACGCGCGCCCCCGGAAATCGGCATCGACGTCGGTGCAGTCCAGCTCACCGTCCGTGTGCGGCGCCTGCGCCGACGACCGTGCCGCGGCCGGCGCCGGAGCGGCAGAAGCCGTCGCCGGGGCCGCGCCGGTACCCGTCACGGCCAGTGCCGCCGCCGCAACGACACCGGCGGCCCTGATGGTGCGTAACATCCGAGAACTCCTTCGTCGGGATTTCCGGGGAAAGCGTGCGCGGAGATCGTAGCCCCCGCTTCCGGAATGCACGGTGCGAGCCGGGTGAATTGGACTGGATTGCGGCCGGTGAAGTCCGGCGTATCACCTGCGACTTTCACTGGTCACTTAAGGACCTTCCGGGGGTTTCCGCACCCACCTAGTGTCGAGTTCCATCTGGCCCTCGCGGAGTTACGGGATTGGGGACGCGCATGCTCAACAGAGTCGTCATCGTCGGTGGCGGTACGGCGGGTTGGATGACCGCCTCGTATCTCAAGGCCGCATTCGGCGACCGGATCGACGTCACTCTGGTGGAGTCCGGGAAAGTCGGAACCATCGGTGTGGGTGAAGCCACTTTCAGTGACATCCGGCACTTCTTCGAGTTCCTGGGGCTCAAGGAGAAGGACTGGATGCCGGCCTGCAATGCCACGTACAAACTGGCGGTGCGGTTCGAGAACTGGCGCGAGAAGGGGCACTACTTCTACCACCCCTTCGAACAGATGAGATCGGTCAACGGCCACCCGCTGACCGACTGGTGGCTCCAGAACGGTCCGACCGAGCGGTTCGACAAGGACTGCTTCGTGATGGCCTCGGTCATCGACGCCGGGCTCAGCCCGCGGCGGCTCGACGGCACCCTGCTCGACCAGCCCTTCGACGAGGGCGCGGACGAGATGCAGGGGCTGACGATGTCCGAGCACCAGGGCAAGACCCAGTTCCCGTACGCGTACCACTTCGAGGCCGCGCTGCTGGCCAAGTACCTGACGGCGTACGCCGTGGAGCGCGGCGTCAAGCACATCGTGGACGACGTGCAGACGGTCGACCTCGACGACCGGGGCTGGATCAGCGCGGTCCGGACGGCCCAGCACGGCGACCTCACCGGCGACCTGTTCGTCGACTGCACCGGCTTCCGCGGCCTGCTGCTGAACAAGGCCCTGGAGGAGCCGTTCCTCTCCTACCAGGACACCCTGCCCAACGACAGCGCGGTCGCGCTGCAGGTCCCGATGGACATGGAGAAGCGCGGCATCCGGCCGTGCACCACCGCGACCGCCCAGGACGCCGGCTGGATCTGGACGATCCCGCTGATGGGACGGGTCGGCACCGGCTACGTCTACGCCAGGGACTACCTCTCGCCCGAGGAGGCGGAGCGCACCCTGCGCGAGTTCGTCGGGCCCGCGGCGGCCGACGCCGAGGCCAACCACATCCGGATGCGCATCGGCCGCAGCCGCAACTCCTGGGTGAAGAACTGTGTCGCCATCGGCCTGGCCAGCGGGTTCGTCGAGCCGCTGGAGTCGACCGGCATCTTCTTCATCCACCACGCGATCGAGCAGCTGGCCAAGAACTTCCCCGGACCGGACTGGGACCCCACCCACCGGGACCGGTACAACGACGCGATCGCCCATGTCATGGACGGGGTGCGGGAGTTCCTGGTGCTGCACTACGTCAGCGCCAAGCGGTCCGACACGCAGTACTGGCGGGACACCAAGACCCGGCGCCTCCCGGACGGGCTGGCCGAACGCATCGAGAAGTGGCGCACCCAGCTTCCGGACAGCGAGACGGTGTACCCGTACTACCACGGCCTGCCGCCGTACTCGTACATGTGCATCCTGCTCGGCATGGGCGGCATCGAGGTGAAGCCGTCGCCCGCGCTCGCCCTGGCCGATCCGGGCGCCGCCCAGCGGGAGTTCGAGGCGATCAGGGAGAAGACGCAGGCGCTCACCAGGACGCTGCCCAGGGCGTTCGACTACTTCTCGCAGATGCGCTGAGGCGGCGATGGCGCCTCTCGTCCCGTCGGACCGTGGTGGGGCTGCCGTGCGGCGGCCCCGTCGCGGCGGGCTCCCGCGGGTGTCCGTGATCACAGAAAGCGGAGCGCGATGAGCGAATCGGCCGTGCGGACGGCGGCACCGGCCACCCCCGACGAGTTCCGTACGCTGATGAGCGGCTTCCCCACCGGGGTCGGCGTCGTCACCGCGACGGACACCGGTGGTGTCCGCCGCGGTATGACCTGCTCGTCCCTGTGCGGGGTCTCACTGGAGCCACCGGTGCTGCTCGTGTGCCTGCGGGACGGCAGCCCGACCCTGGCAGCGGTGCGGGGGTCGGGGACCTTCGCGGTGAACCTGCTGCACGCGGGCGCGCGGCGGACGGCCGAGCTGTTCGCCTCCGGCGATCCGCACCGGTTCGGAAAGGTCGCCTGCGAGACGGACGGGGAGGCGGCGGGGCCGCATCTGACCGCCGACGCGCACACGGTCGCGGACTGCGAGGTGCTGCTGGCCCAGCCGGTGGGCGACCACGTGGCGGTGTACGGGGAGGTCCGCCGGGTCACCCGGCGAGGCGACCGGGTCCCGCTGCTGTACGGGCTGCGGCAGTTCCGTACGTGGCCTGAGGTCCGGCCGGACCGGGGGTGAGCGACCCGGCGGCACCGTCGCGCAGCCGGCCGCCGAGGAGCGCCATACCGAGCGGTGTCACCGTGTGCAGCACGTTGTTGCGGACGCGGCGCGTGGTGATGAGGCCCGACTGGCGCAGCACCGCGGCGTGCTGGCTGGCACCGGCCGAGGAGATGCCGAGCCGGGCAGCGAGCTGACTGGTGGTACAGGCGGCGGTGAGCGCGCGCAGCGCGGCCGCCCGGGTCTGGCCGACCAGGGCGCTGAGCGCCTGACCGTGGTCGTCGGGCCGGCCCCACAGGTCGGCGGCCTGGCCGCCGGCCGCGGGGGCCGCGAAGACCAGGGCCGCCATACCGGTGTCCGGCTCGCACTCGACGACCCTGCCGGTGCGGCCGGGCAGGAAGACCGAGGGGCACAACAGCAGGCCGCGGCCGTCGAGGTGGAGGTCGCGGTCGGGTCCGTCGGGGATTTCGAGGACCGGGCCCTTCCACACGATGCGCGGGTGCAGGGTGGCGAGCAGCTGCTCGACGCCGCCGGCCATGGCGATCCGGCCGCGGGCCTCGCACTCGGCGTCGAGCCGCTCGCGGATGCGGTCCCAGTACGGGACGACGGCCGACCGCCACACGTCGAGCGCCAGCCGGTACGCCTCCGCGTGGGAGGTCCCGGCCTGGGGCGCGCGGTTCTCCGGTGATGCCCGCTCCAGCAGGAACAGCACGTCGTCGGGGGTCTTGAGGGTGCGCAGCAGCCGGGCGGGCGGTGGCCAGGAGGCGGACCGCTGGAGCAGCCGGCGATGGGCCTCCGCGCGCCAGCGGGCGTAGTCGGCGTGGCCGGAGGCGGCCAGGACACCCAGTGCGAGGGCACCCTCGGCGAGGGGGCCGAGGGTGCCGCGCAGCCGGGTGCGGGCCAGGTCGGACGCGGTGAAGTGGATTCTCTGCATGGGTCTCGCCCCCGTGGGTGGTGGACGGCCGGACTTTCCCGCTCACCGGCACGGACTTCCGCCCGGCGCCGCGGCGCCGGGCGGAGGTCGGCGGACGCGTGGCCGGCGCGCGGTCAGAACGCCGGGGCCGAGGTGGGGGCCCGCAGGGTGCCCAGGTAGGGGTGCCACAGGTGGTCCGGGTTGTTCTCGACCTCCGCGACGATCTCGCGCATGGCGGCGAGCGCCTTGGGCTCCTCGCCGTCGTAGACGTCGCCCTGGAGCATCTTCAGTACGTCGATGCGGTGGCGCGGGTCCTGGACGAAGGCGGTGAACAGCACGTTCAGGCGGTAGTAGATGGAGATGAACTCGTACCAGTACTTCACCGCGCGCCGCAGCTTGGTCTCGTAGGTCTCGAAGCGCTTCCTGGCGAAGTCCCCGGCCTCGTGCGCCGCGATGATGTCCTGGGCGGCGATGCGGGCGCTGTTGAGGGCGACGCTCACACCGCTGGAGAAGATCGGGTCGACGAACCGTGCGGCGTCCCCGATGAGGACGAAGCGGTCGCCGCAGATCTGCCGCATGGCGTAGCTGTAGTCGCCCTCGGCCTTGAACTCGCGGATGCGCTCGGCGTTCTTCAGGGCGTCGTGCAGTTCGGGACGGCTGGAGACGAAGTCCCAGAAGAAGCCCTCGCGGTCGGTGGCCGCGGCGGCGAAGCGCTTCTTCTGGGTGACCACCCCGATGCTGGTGATGGTGTCGGTGATGGGGATCTGCCACAGCCAGGTGTCCTTGATGGGCAGGAAGTGCACGAAGATGTGGTCGACCTGGGAGGCGTCGCCGGCGATGGCGTCGCGGTCCAGCCCCTCGAACCAGGTGTGGACCGCGTACTGGTCGAAGACCGGGT
Source organism: Streptomyces sp. STAM6 (assembly GCF_054963715.1). NCBI lineage: Bacteria > Bacillati > Actinomycetota > Actinomycetes > Kitasatosporales > Streptomycetaceae > Streptomyces > Streptomyces sp. STAM6. The sequence continues at coordinate 111,328 of NZ_JBUEFZ010000017.1, forward strand.
CGGCGACCTTCACCTTGAGCTGGCGGCCGAGCAGGGTCTGCCGGCCGGAGGCGTCGACGACCATCCGGGCGGTGAAGTCGACCTCCTTGGCGGCCAGGCGCACGGTGAGCCGCACCAGCTCGGGGTCGGTGAAGTCGGTCCTGAGGACCCGGACGCCGTTGAAGACGGTGGCGCCCTGCTCGTCGGCGTGGCGCAGCAGGATGGCGTCGAAGCGGCCGCGGTCCACGTGGAACGTGTAGTCGCGGTCGACGCCGGGCTGGTTGCGCTCGACGAAGGCGATGTCCGCGGTCCAGCCGTGGCTGAGGCCGCTGTAGCCCATCCTGGGAATGTCGCGGGACTCGGCGGAGGTCCAGGAGGCGCCGTATTTCTTGGGGAATTTCGCCTCGTCGATCTTCTCCAGAGCGCCTATCTCGTGCAGGACGGGCGTGGTCGCCGGGACGAGGGATTCACCGACGTGCGGCCGGGGGAAGGTCTCGCTCTCGAAGACGGCCACGGAGAGTCCGGCCCGGGCGAGGTAGGAGGCCATGGTGGAGCCGGCCGGTCCGCCGCCGATGACGGCGACGTCGAAGTCAGCCTTCATGCCTTTTCCCCCTGTGTCGTCGATTCCTGCGACAGTTCGTGGAGCATTCCGGCGATGGTCCGGATGTCCTTGAAGTGGTGGGCGTCGATCTTCGCGGGCGACACGTACAGACCCAGTTCGTCGCGGATGTGGGTGAGCAGGAGGGCGACCCGGAGCGAGTCGAGGACTCCCGATTCCATGAGCGGGGTCGTGTCGTTCAGCTCCGCCTGCGCGTCACCGTGGAGGAATTCCTCCCCGATGAATTTCACGAGCGCGGATACGTAATCGTCTTCGGTCATTCCTCTTCGCTTTCTGCACGGTGCCAGGTCTCTAGTTCGTCCGGCGACATCCGGTCGATCTCGGCGCGGACCTCCTCCTCCACCACCCGGGCGAGTTCGGCCACGGTGCCTCCCTCGAACACGGCCCGGGTCGGGAAGTCGATGTCGAAGGACTGCTGGATCTCGGCGATGAGCCGGATCGCGAGGATCGAGTTGCCACCGCTGCGGAAGAAGTGGCTGTGTGCGCCGGCGGGGCTGCCGAGGAGCTCCTGGAAGATCTCCGCGATGCGCTCCTCGACGACTCCGCGCGGCGCCACCGCGTCGTCCGCCGTCTCACGGTCCGCCCGCGGCAGGGCGTCCCGGTCGAGCTTGCCGTTGGCGTTCAGCGGGACCGCGGGAATCGGTGTGAACACGGGCGGGACCATGTAGTCGGGCAGCCGTTCCGCACAGTGCGCGGCGAGGGCCTCCCTGATCGCGTCCGGGTCGTCCGCGCCGGGGGCCGGCACCCAGTAGGCGGCCAGGCTCGCGCCACCGCCGGCGTCCTCGACGGCGATCACGACGGAGTCCGTTACGGCCGGATGGCCGTCGAGCACGGTCTTGATCTCACCGGTCTCCACGCGGTAGCCGCGGATCTTGACCTGTCCGTCGCGCCGGCCGATGAAGTCGACGTCCCCGCCGGGCAGCAGCCGTACGAGGTCTCCGGTCCGGTACAGCCGGGCCCCGGCGGGCCCGTAGGGGTCCGGTACGAAGCTCGCGGCGGTCAGGTCGGGGCGGCCGGCGTAGCCGCGGGCCACGCCGGTCCCTCCGACGTACAGCTCGCCGACCACACCCACCGGTACCGGGCGCATCAGGTCGTCGAGGACATGGACCGCGACGCCGGGCAACGGCCGTCCGACGGGCACCGATTCGCCGTTCACCGGGGCGGTCACGGGGTGGACGGTGGTGCCGACGGAGGCCTCGGTGGGGCCGTACTCGTTGATGAGCCGGCCCGGCCCCAGGGCCCGGGCCCACTCGTCGGCCTGCCGCACCGGCAGGGCCTCGCCCGCGACCACGATGACACCGGCCAGTCCGGCCATCCGCTCGGGGGTGAGCCGGCGTGCCAGGATCTCCAGGTGCCCGGGCGTCAGCTTGAGGAACGAGTACGGCGCCCCGGCCCGCAGGAGGTCTCCCAGCCCGGCCAGGTCCAGGTCCTGCGGCAGCAGACGCATCGGCTGCCCGGCGAGCAGCGGCGCCCAGAGGTTCGGCACGACCAGGTCGAACGCGACCGAGGAGAAAACCGCGCCGCCGCCTGTGCCGCGGGACGCCAGCTCGTCGACCGCCCACGCGATGTGGTTGGCGAGGCCCCGGTGGGTGACCTGCACTCCCTTGGGGCGGCCGGTCGAGCCGGAGGTGTAGATCACGTATGCCAGCGCCTCGGGGTCGGGCTCGGTGGACACGCTGCCGGTTCCGGACTCGGCGCCGGGGCCCCGGCCGGACACGGCCCGCGGGTGCCGTTCGTCCGCGGCCGGATCGTCGTCCGTGACCACGAGCCGTCCGTCGAACACGGCGGCGAGCCGCTCGCGGTACGACGCCTGGGTCACCAGGATGTCCGCTCCGGCGTCCGCCAGGACCCGGCCGACGCGTTCGGGCGGGAACGACGGGTCGAGCGGCACATGGGCGGCTCCCGCCTTCCACACGCCGAGGAACGCGGTCGGGAGGTCGAGTCCCCGGTCGAGGAGCACCCCGACCACGGACTCGGGCCCGGCGCCGAGGGCGCGCAGCCGGCCGGCCAGTTTCCCGGCCTCGTCGTCGAGTTCCGCGAAGGTGCGGGTCGCGTCACCGGCGATCAGGGCGGTGGCGTCCGGTGCTTCCGCGGCACGCCGCGCGAACAGCGCGGGGACGGAGGCGGTCACCTCGGGCCCGGGCGTACGGCTCCAGCGCGTGAGCGCGGCCCGCTCGTCGCCGGGCAGCATGTCGAGGGTGTCCAGGCGGCCGAGCGGGGCCGCCGCGACGGACGCGAGCAGTCGCTGGAAGTGGGCGGCGAGCCGCTCGGCCGTGGAGCGCTCGAAGAGGGAGGTGGCGTACTCCAGGGCGCCGACGACCGTGCCGTCCGGCTGTCCCCGCATGTAGAGCGTGAGGTCGGTCTTGGCGATGGTCGACACGGCGGTCACGGTGTCGAGGTCGGCGGCGTCGGCGGCCGAGCCGGTGAGTTCCACGTCGTGGTAGTCGAACGCCACCTGGTAGAGCGGGGTGCGGGAGAGGTCGCGTTCGGGCGCGAGTTCGGCGACCAGTTCCTCGAAGGGCAGCTCCTGGTGGCCGAACGCCTCCTTGCAGACGTCCCGGACGCGCTCCAGTGCCTGCTCGAAGGCGAGTGAGCCGTCGAGGGCGCAGCGCAGGACGAGGCTGTTGAGGAAGAACCCGACGGTGTTCTCGATCTCGGGGCGCTCCCGGCCCGCGACGGGTGTCCCGATCACCACGTCCCACTGCCCGGTGTACCGGGCCAGCAGGGTGGTGAACGCGGTCAGCAGCACCATGAACGGGGTGGCGTCGCCGCGCCGTCCCACTTCGGTGAGCGACCGGGCGACACCGGCGGGCACGGTGAAGGTGACGAGCGCGCCACGCGCGTCGCGGGCCGGGGGCCGGGGCCGGTCGGTGCGCAGGGTCAGCGGCGCGGCCCCGTCGAGCACGGTCCGCCAGTGGTCCAGCTCGCGCGCCACGACGTCGTCGGTGAGGCGGGCACGCTGCCAGACGGCGTAGTCGGCGTACTGCACGGGCAGTTCGGGCAGATCGGGACGGCGGCCCGCGCGCAGGGCGCCGAGGATCTCGTGGAACTCGCGGCGCAGGACGGTCGCCGACCAGCCGTCGCCGACGATGTGGTGCATCAGCAGGACGAGCGTGCGGTCGGGTGCGGACACGTGTGTGGCCGCCTCGGGCCCGGTGGCCGTGGCGGGCCCTGTGGCCGTGGCGGGCTCGGTGATGAGCAGTGCGCGGACCACGGGGCCCTGTTCGAGGTCGAAGCCCCGCTCGGCGTCCTCCTCGACGATCGCTCCGGCCGCCGACCGCGGCGCGGTGACCGTGCGCAGCTCCATGGGCTCGGGTGGGTCGACGATCTGCACCGGCTCTCCTTCCCTGCCGCCGTCGGCGACGACGAACCGGGTGCGCAGCGCCTCGTGCCGGGCCCGGAGTTCGTCCAGGGCCCGCCGTACGAGCGGCTCGCCGTCGGTGGCGGGAACGCGCAGGAAGAGCCCGGTGACCCACTCGCGGCCGCGGGGGTTGATCCGTTCCAGCAGCCAGAGCCTGCGCTGGCCCAGCGAGAGCGGAAGCGGCCCGGTGCGCGGTACGGGGCGGACGGGGGACGCTTCGGGGCCGTGCGGGCCCGCGGTGTCCTCGTCGATCAGCCGGGCCTGGGCGGCGACGGTGGTCGCGCGGAGCAGCAGGGGCAGTTCGACGGCCCTGCCGGTCGTGGCCCGCAGCCGGTTGGCGAGCCGGGTGAGTTGCAGCGAGGAGCCGCCGAGCCGGAAGAAGTCGTCGTGCACGCCGATGTCCCCGGTCCCGAGCAGTTCCCGCCACACTTCGGCGACGAGCCGTTCGGCCTCGGTGGCGGGTGTGGCGTCCGGGTGGCCGGCCGGATCGGGCGCGGGCAGGGCGAGCCGGTCGGTCTTGCCGCTGGACGTCTTCGGGAAGGCCGCCGTCTCGACGTAGACGGCGGGCAGATGGGTCCGCGGCAGCCGGTCGGCGAGGAAGTCGCGGAGCTCGTCGGGGGTGGTGGCGGTGCCGGGGCGGTGGCGGACGTAGGCCGCGAGCCGGGTCGCGCCGCCGGGGGCGGTGAACGAGGTGACCGCCGTCTCCAGCAGTGCCGGATGACCGGCGAGGGCGGCCTCCACCTCGGCGGGTTCGATCCGCACTCCGTTGATCTTGACCTGGTCGTCGGTACGGCCGAGGTGTTCGAGGCTGCCGTCGGCCCGCTGACGTACGAGGTCACCGGTCCGGTACAGCCGGGCCCCGGCGGGCCCGTACGGGTCGGGGACGAAGCGGTCGGCCGTCAGGCCGGGCCGGCCGAGGTAGCCGTGGGCGAGACCGGTGCCGCCCAGGTACAGCTCACCGCGCTCGCCCGGTTCCACCGGGCGACCGTCGGGGCCGGCGACGAGGGTGCGGATGCCGGGCAGCGGGATGCCGATGGGCACCGGGCCGGTGCTCTGGATGGGGTCGAAGCGGTGGCCGGTGACCTCGTTGGAGCATTCGGTGGGTCCATAGGTGTTCCACACCTCGACGTCGCCGGCGCTGTCCTCGACCCGGGCCAGCCAACGCTGGACGAGCTCGGCGTGGAGCTGTTCGCCGCCGGAGGAGAGGAGTCTGAGCGTGGTGCAGTCCTGCCAGGCGGGCTCGTCCACCAGCATCCGCAGCAGTGAGGGGACGACCTGCAGGACGGTGACGCGCTGTTCGTTGACCGTCCGGACGAGCAGGGCGGGGTCGCGTTCGGCGCCGGGCGGTGCCATGACGACCGTGCCGCCGGCGGCCAGTGGGGCGAAGATCTCCCAGCCCGCGGCGTCGAAGGTCAGCGGCGTCTTGTGCAGCACGCGGTCGCCGGCGCCGAGCCCGTGGGTCCGTATCCGCCAGCCGACCTGGTTGGCGAGGCCGGCGTGGCTCACCACGACACCTTTGGGGCGGCCGGTGGAGCCGGAGGTGTAGAGCACGTACGCGGGGTGGTCGCCGGACACACCGGCCGGCGGGGGCCCGGCGGGCAGCCCGTCGAGCGCCGTCGCACCGGTGTCGAGCACGAGGGTGCGTACGCCGGCCGTGTCGAGGACGTCCGCCCGGTTCGGCCCGGAGATCACCACCGTGGCGCCGGTGTCCGCCAGCACCTCCGCGGTACGGGCCGGCGGATGGTCCGGGTCGAGCGGCACATAGGCGGCGCCCGCCTTCCAGACGGCCAGCAGGGCGACGGCGAGGGGAGCGCCGCGGTGCAGATGGACACCGACCGGCGCCCCGGGTCCGGCTCCGGTGCGCAGCAGCAGGTGGGCCAGCCGGTTGGCGCCGCGGTCCAGTTCCCCGTACGTCAGCGCACGCTCCCCCGCCACGACGGCGAGGGCGTCGGGGGACGAGGCGGCCCGGTGCGCGACGAGTTCGTGGAGCGGGGCCGCAGCGGACGGGTCCGGCGCGTGGTTCATCAGCTCTCCCAAGGGTCGGCAGGCAGTGCTCAGCCGCAGCGCGATCGTGCTGAACCGGCCGATACTGCGGCTATAGAGCGGTTATCTCGGCTGCTGGGCCGGGCCGGAATCGGGCGGTCCGGAAGTGTGGCCGGGCTCGGTGCCGGAGGGTGCCGGGTCCGGCGGCGAGTCGTCCGGGCGGCGCGCGCCCCGCACCGCCGGGGTCAGGGCGGCGGCCGCCAGGGTCGCCAGCATCACGGCCGCGACCGCGAGCACCGTCGTGGTCGACCCGGCGGCGCTCAGCGCGAATCCGCCCGCGAGGGCACCGAGCGAACTGGCGCCGGAACCGAGCAGACCCGCGACGGCCCCGACCCTGCCCTGCATCCCGTCCGGGGTGATCCGCACCTGGTAGACCCCGGCCATCACGTTGAGGATCGCCCCGGCGAAGGAGGTGCCGGCGAACAGTGATGCCAGCAGGAACACGTTCGAGGTCAGGGCGACGAGCGGCATCAGCGCCGCCCAGACCGCGAAGATCGAGATCATCACGGTGCCGGGGTTCGTCCGCCGGACGAACTGCGAACCGGTGAGGGCTCCGGCGATGCCGCCGATGCCGGACACCAGCCCGATCAGTCCGATCGTGGCGGGCGACCCACCGCTTTCCTTGATGATGAGCACCAGGGCCAGCGAGAGCGCCTGGAACAGGACGTTGGTGACGGCGACCAACGAGATCGCGGCCCGCAGGAACCGCTGCCCCCACAGCCAGGCGAAACCCTCGGCGATCTCCGCCCGCAACCGCCACGGTGTGTCCGGGGCCCGTTCGGCCTGGAACTTCCTGCGGATCATCACCAGGCTGACCAGAGCGGCGAGATGACCGGCGGCGGCGAAGAGGAAGGGGGACCACTTCGCCGCCCCGTACAGCGCGCTGCCCAGCGGCTGGCCGAGGAGGCCCGCCGCCCGTGCCCTCGCCTCGTTCTGGGAGAGGGCCGCGGACAGCTGGCTCTCGTCGACGACGTTGCGGACCGCCGCCCGCTCGGAGAGCCGGTAGAAGATGGCGGCGGTCCCTTCCACGAACGCGACGGCCAGCATGTGCGGCAGCCACAGGGTGCCGTGCCACAGGGCCACCGCGACGCTGGCCATGGCCAGCAGCCCGGCCAGGTCGCAGACGATCATGGTGCGGCGGCGGTCGAGACGGTCCACGACGACGCCGGCCGGCAGCTGGACCAGCAGCATCGGGAGGAGTCCGGCGAAGCCCACGAGACCGGCGTCGGTGGTGGATCCGCCGTACCAGACCATCAGCAGCGGGAAGGCGACGGTCGCCGCCCGGTCGCCGAGGACGGAGACACCGGCGCCCAGCCACAGCAGCAGGAAGTCACGGTTCCTGCGCAGTGGCGGGACGGGCCGGCGCGGGCCGGACGCGACGTCCGGCCCGCTCACGGCGCTCACGGCGTCCGGCCCGCGGACCGCCCGGGCTCGAGCAGCCGCACACAGCGCCTGGCCACGTCCGCGCCCGCGTCGCCGTTGGTGAGGACGACGAAGCCGGTGCCCGCCTCGACGCGGCACATGGCCAGGGCGTGGTAGCCGCCGCCCGCGCCGCCGTGACCGAACTGCACGTCGTCGCCGAGGTCGTCGACCACGGTGCCGAGCCCGTAGCCACTGTGCGGGTGCTGGGGCGTGAGCAGTTGCCGGGCCGCGTCCCGGCCGAGCACGGCCAGGGGCCTGCCGAGGCGGGCACGGCGGATCTCCAGCAGCGCCTTGGCCATGTCGGTGGCCGTCGTCCACAGACCGGCGGCCGCCGTGTCGGGCCACAGGCGCCAGCCGCCCGGCACCGGCCGGCCGTTCTCGTCGTGCCCCGACGCGGCCGGGCGGCCCGAACGTTCGGGGAAGGACTGGTCGAAGCTGCTGGCCGTCATGGCGAACGGGTCGAGCACGAGCCGTCGCATCAGGTCGTCGAAGGGTTCACCGGTGGCGTCCGTCAACACCTGCTGCACCACCGAGAAGTGGACGTTGGCCTTGCGGAAGACCGTGCCCGGGGCCAGTTCGGCACGGACCGCCGGGTGCAGCTCCGGATGCCTGCCGTGCAGCAGGCCGGGCAGGTCGGCCACCTCCTCGCCACGGGGCTGTCCCGGGCTCGGGGTCGGTGCGAGGCCGGCCATGTGCCCGAGCAGCCCGCGCAGCGAGATCACCGCGCCGTCCGGCACGTTCCACTGCCGCAGATGACCGGAGATGTCCTCGTCGAGGTCCAGTGCGCCCTGCTCCGCGAGCCGTACGGTGCCGACCGCGGTGATCAGCTTGCTGAGCGAGCCGACCTGGAAGAGGGTGTCGGAGGTGACCGGGTCGGAGGTACCGGCGGCGCGTACGCCGTGGTGCTCGACGGCGACCAGCTCCCCGCCGTCGATCACCGCGAGGCTCGCGCCAGGGACGTTCCCGGCCACCAGGTCGTACGCCGTGTCCGTCCGCCCCTTCCCGGACGCGCCGGACCGCGCCGGCCGTTCGGACTCCGGGGCCTTCGCGGCGCGCTGTGCGGCGGCCGCCTCGTCGATCGCGGCGGCCACCGCCGCCACACTGTCGTCCCGGTAGATCATCAGCAGCGACAGGGGCAGGTCCGCCCTGCGGGCCTCGGCGATGACCCGGAAGACCAGGATGGAGTGGCCGCCGAGGGCGAAGAAGCGGTCGGTGCGGCCGACGTGTTCGACGTCCAGCACCCGCCCCCAGACTCCGGCCAGCCACTCCTCGGTGGGTGTGGCCGGAGTCTCGTACGCGCTCCGGGCGAAGGAGGTGTCGTCCGGCGAGGGCAGCCGGTGCCGGTCCAGCTTGCCGTTGGCGTCGAGCGGCAGGGCGTCCAGGGCGGTGAAGGCGGCCGGGACCATGTACTCCGGCAGGTTCCTGGCCAGTGCGTCCCGCAGGGCGGCCGGCTCGGGGACGGCGGCGCCCACGAGGTACGCGTGGAGCCGCCCGTCGCCGGTGGTACCCCGGTGGAGCACCACCCGGGCGTCGCTGACGCCCGGCACGGCGGCCAGGGCCGTCTCGATCTCGCCGAGTTCGACGCGGTGGCCGCGGATCTTGACCTGACCGTCGCCGCGCCCGAGGAAGTCCACGTTCCCGTCCGGCAGGAACCGGACCTGGTCGCCGGTGCGGTACAGGCGCGCCCCGGGCGGGCCGTACGGGTCGGGCACGAACCTGTCGGCGGTCAGGTCCGGCCGGCCCAGGTAGCCGCGGGCGACGCCGGCGCCGCCGATGTACAGCTCGCCGGTGACGCCGTGCGGGACGGGCCGCAGGAGGTGGTCGAGGACGTAGCCGGTCGTGTTCGGCAGCGGCCGGCCGATCGGCACCGACCCGCCGTCCGTGCCCACGACCGTGCCCGTGCCCGCGGTGAACTCGTGGCTGGCCACGGTGGCCTCGGTCGGTCCGTAGGAGTTGAGGACCCGGCCGTCGCCGACGAGGGCCCGCGCCTGCTCCACGTGTCGTGGAGCGACCGCCTCGCCGCCCACCACGAGGGTGCGGACCAGCGGGACCGGCCCGTCCAGCTGTCCGTGGATCAGCTCCAGGTGTCCGGGTGTGAGCTCGATGAAGTCGAACGGCCCGTGCGCGGTCAGCCAGGCGCCGAGTTCGCCCGGCTCCCGGCCGTGCGGGAAGACGTGCACGGGCGCTCCGCCGGCCAGCGGGGCGAGGAGGCTGGCGACGGTCATGTCGAAGGCGGTCGAGGAGACGAGGGCCGACCCCCGTGTGCCGCCCGCCAGGTACTGGTCGAGGGCGTGGTCGAGGAAGTTCGCCAGCCCCCGGTGGGTGACCTGGACGCCCTTGGGCCGGCCGGTCGAGCCGGAGGTGTGGACGACGTAGGCGAGGGTGTCGGGGTCCCGGTGGCGTACGGGCGCGGTGCCGGGCTGTGCGGCGATCGTCTCGCGCTCGCGGTCGAGCAGGACGCGCGGCCCGTCGAACTCCCAGGCGTCGCCGGCGGCCGTGTCGGTCAGCACCACCGCGGCGCCCGCGTCGGCGAGCGTGTACGTCAGCCGTTCGGCCGGGAGGGACGGGTCCAGCGGGAGGTAGGCGGCGCCCGCCTTCCAGGTACCGAGCAGCCCGGCCAGGAAGTCGGCGCCCCGGCCGAGGAGCAGGCCGACGACCGACTCGGTCCCGGCGCCCTCGGCGCGCAGCCGGTGCGCGATCCGGTTCGCCCTGGCGTCCAGTTCGGCGTACGGCACCGGCTCGCCGTCCACGATCACCGCGGGTGCGTCCGGTGTCCTGACCGCCCACTCCTCGAACCGGTCCAGCGGCGTCCACGCGGGCTGCCGGCCGGGGTGGGCCGCCCAGGTGGTGAGCAGCTTCTCGCGCTCACCGGCGGCCAGCACCGCCGCCCGGGCGTCACCGTCGGGGTCGGCGGCCATCGCCGCGAGCACCTCCCGGTACAGGGCGGCGATGCGCTCGCCGCCCGCCCGGCCGACGGTGCGGCCGTCGAGGTCCAGGACGAGGTCGGTGTCGTGTGCGGTGACCGTGAAGGGGAACTCGTCGTGGCTGAAGCCCTGGGCGGCGGCGGCACGCAGGGCGGCGGGCCCGCTGCCGGGGGTGTCGAAGTCCTCGTAGCTGAAGTAGACGTCGACGAGCCGGGAGCCGCCGGCGAAGGCGTGCTGGATCGCGGGCATCGGGTAGTGGCGGTGCGGCCACATCTCCAGTTCCCGTTCGAGGACCTGGCGGACGAGGCCGCGCCAGGTGGGGGCGGCCGGCCCGGCCGGGAACGGCAGGGTGTTGAGGTGTGTGCCGTAGACCCGCTCGGCACCCGGGGCCTCCGGGCGGCAGTGGGTGACCAGGCCCGCATGGAAATGGCGTTCGGGGGTCAGCCGGCCGAGCACGGTGAGGTGCGCGGCGAGCAGGACGCTCTTGAGCGGCGCGCCGGCGGCGGAGGCGAGTTCGCGCAGCCCGGGCCGGAGGGTGTCCAGCGGTACGGTGAAGCGGTGGGTGCGGCGCGGGGCGCCTGGGTCGTCGCCCCAGCCGTCCGGCAGGGTGAAGCGGGTGTGCCGCTCGACCACGTCCCGCCAGTGGGCGCGGTCCTCCTCGGAGTCGAGGGCCCGGAGTTCGGCGGCGACGGTGTCGGCGAACCGCACGCCCGGCGCCTCGTACGGCGGCAGGGGGAGGCCGTCGCGGAAGGCCCGGTAGAGCTCCAGCAGTTCGCCGCGGAACAGCGCGAACGACCAGCCGTCGATGATCAGGTGGGACTGGGTGACGGTGAGCTGCCAGCCGCCGTCGGCGAAGCGGTGGACCGCCAGGCGCAGCAGCGGGGCGGTGTCGTGGGGCAGGAGGGTGCGGCTCTCGGCGTCGATCAGCTCCCGCACGGTCCGGTCGCGCTCGTCCTCGTCGGCGCCGGTGAGGTCGACGACCCGCAGTGGCACCCCGGCGGTGGCGTGCACCAGCTGGACGGGGACGGAGTAGGTCCGGGTGTCCACGGAGGTGCGCAGGGCCTCGTGCCGGCCGATCAGCTCCGCGAGGGCGCGCTGGAACGGCTCGCGGGAGAAGGGCTCCTCGGGGCCGACGCGCATCGACGAGACGCGGTGGTAGGCGCGCGGGCCGTCACCGGCGAGCATCTCGACGAGCATGCCGGTCTGGGTCTGGGTGAGCGGGTAGGCGTCGGTGACGTCGTCGGGAACGAGGGCGCGGTCGGCGTCGCTCAGCAGCGCGAACGGCTCCACGGCGGTCACCCGCGGGGTGGTGCCGGTCCGTCCGGCGGCCAGGGCGCACAGGGCCGCGACGGTCTGGTGCTCCAGCACTTCGCGGGCGGTGACGTCGACTCCGGCCGGGCGCATCCCCCCGACGACCATGACCGCTTTGATGGAGTCGCCGCCCAGGTCGAAGAAGCCGTCCTGGACGCCGACGCGTTCCACGCCGAGCGCGTCCCGCCAGATGCCGGTGATCCGTTCCTCGACGGGGGTGCGCGGCGCCACGTAGGGCGCGCGGGCGAAGGCGGTGCGGCCGGGCGCGGGCAGGGCCCGCTTGTCGAGCTTGCCGTTGGGGGTGAGCGGGACGCGTTCGATGACCTGGTAGGCGGCGGGGACCATGTAGTCGGGCAGGGTGCGGCCGAGCAGTTCGCGCAGTTCGGCCGGTTCGGGGGCCGCCGTGCCGGACGGCACCAGGTAGCCGACGAGCCGCTTGTCCCCCGGGGAGTCCTCGCGGGCGACGACGATCGCGTCGCGGACGCCGGGGTGGGCGGCGAGCGCGGCCTCGATCTCGCCGAGTTCGACGCGGTAGCCGCGGATCTTGACCTGGTCGTCGGCGCGGCCGAGGAAGTCCAGGCTGCCGTCGGGCCGCCGGCGCGCGAGGTCGCCCGACTTGTAGAGGCGGGATCCGGGCGGGCCGAACGGGTCGGGCACGAAACGTTCGGCGGTGAGTTCCGGGCGGTTGAGATAGCCGCGGGCGACACCGGGGCCGCCGACGTGGATCTCGCCGCGTGAGCCGGTCGGCACGAGGTTGCCGTGGGCGTCGAGGAGGTGGACGGTCAGGTCGCTGAGCGGGCGGCCGATCGGGTTTCCGGAGCGGTCCTCGAGGTCGCGCCGGGTGATCCGGTGGTAGGTGGTGTGCACGGTGGTCTCGGTGATGCCGTACATGTTGACCAGGGCGACCCGGCCGAGGCCCAGCCGCTCGGTCCACGGCCGCAGTTCGCCGATCTCCAGCTTCTCGCCGGCGAATACGACGGCCCGCAGGGACAGCCGCCTCACGCGCCGGTCGCCGTCGGCGGCCGCCGCCACCAGGGCGCGGAAGGCGGAGGGCGTCTGGCTGAGGACCGTCACCTCGTGCTCGACGAGCAGGTCCAGGAAGTCGTCGGGCGAGCGGGTCACTTCGCCGGGGACGACGACGAGGGTGCCGCCGTGGAGGAGGGCGCCCCACATCTCGAAGACGGACACGTCGAAGGCGTACGAGTGGGACATCGACCACACGTCGGCCTCGTCGAAGGCGTAGTGCTCCTGGGCGGTGGCCATCAGGCGGACGACGTTGGCGTGGGTGAGGGTGACGCCCTTGGGACGGCCGGTGGACCCGGAGGTGTAGATGACGTAGATCGCGTTGTCCGGGCCGGTGAGCGGCTCGGGGGCGGTCGCGGGCTCGGCGGCCAGTGCCGCGCGGTCCCGGTCCAGAACCACGAGCGGGCCGTCGTGGAGGGGCTCGACGAGCGGGAGGGTGTCCGAATCGGTGACCACGAGCGGGGCTCCGGCGTCGGCCAGAACGTAGGCGAGCCGGTCGGCCGGATTGGCGGGGTCGAGCGGCAGATAGGCGGCACCGGACTTGAGGACACCCAGCAGGGTGGGGACGAGGTCGGCGCCCCGCGGCAGGCAGACGCCGACGAGCCGCTCGGGTCCCGCGCCGAGCGCCCGCAGCCGGTGGGCCAGCCGGTTGGCCCGGGCCTCGACCTCGGTGTACGACAAGGTGGTGCCGCCGGCGACGACCGCGACCGCTTCGGGGGTCCGGGCCGCCTGCCGCTGGAACAGCTCGTGGACGCAGTCCCGGACGGCGGTGCGGCCGCCTGCCGTCGTCCCGGCCGCGGCGGTGGCCTGTTCGAGGAGCTGCTCCCGCTCCCCCGCGGGCAGGCGGGGGGCCCGTGCGTCTCCGTCGGCGTCGGCGGCCATCGCCTCCAGCACGGCGCGGTACATGCCGGCGAGACGCTCGGCGTGGGCCCGGGTCATGACGTTGTCCCGGGTGTTGACGTAGAGCCGGTCGCCGCGGTTGAAGACGGTGAGGTCGAATTCGTTGGTCGCGCTGGTCATGCGGGTCTCGTTGGCGACCCGGTCGGTGTCGACCTGGTGGAAGTCGATGTAGTTGAAGTAGACGTTGATGAGCCGGCCGCCGCCCCATTCGTGCTGGACGACAGGCATGGGGTAGCGGCGGTGCGGCCACAGTTCGACCTCGCGGTCGTAGACCTGGCTGACGAGTTCGCGCCAGCTGCGGGCGGTGCGGTCGACGGCGAAGGGCAGGGTGTTGAGGTACATGCCGAGCACCCGGTCGGCGCCCACGGCCTCGGGGCGGGTGTCGACGACGAGTCCGGCGTGGTAGGCGGGCTCGTCGGTGAGCTGGCCGAGCACCTTCATGTGCGCGGCGAGCAGGACGCTCTTCATCGACACCCGGGCGCCCGCCGCCAGTTCCCTGAGCCGGTCGCCGAGGTCCTCGAACGGCACCTCGTGGTACAGCAGTTCGTCGGTCTCGCCGGCCCACTCGGCGGGCAGCGTCACCGGGGCGTACCCGGTGGTGATCCGCCGCCAGTAGGCCTGGTCGTCGGGCGAGGCGAGGGAGGCCAGCTCGGCGCTGATCGCGTCGGCGAACCGGACCTCGGGGAGTTCGTAGCGGCCGGGCTCGTTCCCGTCCCTCAGTGACCGGTAGCAGTCGAGGAGTTCCACCAGGAGCTGGTGGTAGCTCCAGCCCTCGGTGATGGCGTGGGACTGGGTGAAGGTCACCCACCAGGCCTCGTCGCTCTCGTCGTGGGCGACGATCCGGAACAGCGGGGCCCGCTCCACGTCGAAGGTCTCGGCGCGCTGCTCCCGCAGGAGCGCGAAGCGGGCGGCGGTGAGTTCGTCCTCGCCGAGGCCGCGGACGTCGTGGACGTGGACGGGGATCTCGGCGACCGCGTGCACCAGCTGCAGCGGCGTCGAGTAGCCGGTGAGGTGGAAGGAGGTCCGCAGCACCTCGTGGCGGTCGGCCAGGACGGCTGCCGCGGCCCGCAGCGCGGCGGGGTCCAGCGGCTTGTCGTCGACGACCCGGAAGGTGTTGATGATGTGGTACGGGTTCCGGTCGCTGTCGATCATCTCGATGAGCATGCCGAGCTGGGTGCGGCCCAGCGGGTAGGCGTCGGTGAGGCCGTCCGGGAGCTTCGCCCGGTCCTCGGCGGAGATCAGCGCGAACGGCGCCACGAAGGACCGGTCCGCGGGCGTGAGGTGGTCGCGGCCGGCGACGAGCTCGCAGAGCCGTTCGACGGTGCGCGCCTCCAGGACGTCGCGGACAGCGATGTCGACACCTTCCGCGCGCAGGGCGCCCACCAGGGCGACGGCCCGGATGGAGTCGCCGCCCAGGTCGAAGAAGCCGTCCCGGACGCCGACGCGGTCGATGCCGAGCGCCTGCCGCCAGATCTCCGCCATGCGCCGCTCGTCCTCGGTGCGCGGTGCCACGTACTCCCCGCGGACGAAGGCGTCGTCGCCGGGTGCGGGCAGGGCACGCCTGTCGACCTTGCCGTTCGGTGTGAGCGGGATGGTGTCCAGCAGGACGAACGCCGCGGGCAGCATGTACTCGGGCAGGGTGCGACCGAGCAGGTCGCGCAGCTCCTCCGGTGCGGCCCGGTGCCCGTCGAGGACGGTGTAGTAGCCGACGAGGCGCTCGTCGCGGACGACCACGACGGCCTGGCGTACGGCGGGGTGGGCGGCGAACGCGGTCTCGATCTCGCCGAGTTCGATGCGGTGGCCGCGGACCTTCACCTGGTCGTCGATGCGGCCGAGGAAGTCCAGGCTGTGGTCGGGGCGCCAGGCGGCCAGGTCCCCGGTGCGGTAGAGCCGTGCCCCGGCGGGGCCGAAGGGGTCGGGGACGAACCGTTCGGCGGTCAGTCCCGGCCGGCCGAGGTAGCCGCGGCCGACGCCGGCGCCGCCGGCGTACAGCTCCCCCGGGACGCCGACGGGCACCGGCCGGAGGTCCGCGTCGAGGACGTACAGTCGGGTGTTGCGGACGGGCGCGCCGATCGGTACGCGGCCCTCGCCGGCTTCCGGGCCGGTGAGGACGGCGTGGGTGATGTCGTCGGAGCACTCGGTCGGGCCGTAGGCGTTGACCAGCGGGACGTGCGGGTGGCGGGCGAGCCAGCGGGTGCACAGCTCGGGCGGCAGCACCTCGCCGGTGACGACCAGCCACCGCAGGTGGGGCAGTGCGGGCGCGGGCGCTCCGGCGTCCCAGAAGTCCAGGGCGGTGCGCAGGAGCGAGGGGACGACCTCCAGGACGGTGATCCTCTCGGCGGCGACGCGGCCGAAGAGTGCCTGGGGGTCGAGCGCGGTCTCGCCGTCGACGACGCGGACACGTCCGCCGGTGACGAGGGCGGCCAGCATCTGCCAGACCGAGATGTCGAAGGCCGGCGGGGCGTTGAGGACGAGGCTGTCGCCGGCGCCGAGGCCGAGGTCCTCGATCTTCGCGAGGAGGTGGTTGCCCATGCCGTCGCGGCGGACCATCGCGCCCTTGGGCCGTCCGGTGGAACCGGAGGTGTAGATGACGTAGGCGAGGTTGTCCGGGGCGGCGGTGGGTCCCGGGTCGGTGCCCGGCAGGTGGGCCCACTGCCGTTCGTCGTCCAGCAGGAGGGTGGTGACGTCGTCGGTGCGGTGCACCGCGTCCACCAGGTCGCGGCGGGTCAGCAGGAAGCGGGCGGCGGCGTCCTCGACCATGAAGCCGAGGCGCTCGGCGGGCGCTTCGGGGTCGAGCGGCAGGTAGGCGCCGCCCGCCTTCAGGACGGCGAGGACGGCGAGGACGAGCTCCGGTGAGCGCTCCAGGCAGATGCCGACCAGGACCTCGGGTCCGACGCCGAGTTCACGCAGCCGGCGGGCGAGCCGGTTGGCCCGGGCGTCGAGTTCCCCGTAGGTGATCTCCGTGCCGTCGGCGGCGACCGCGACGGCATCCGGGGTGCGGGCCGCGAGGCGCTGGAACTCCTCGGGTACGGAGAGGTCGGCGGGTGTGCGGGCGGTGGCGGTCAGCTCGTCGAGCAGCAGCCGCCGTTCGCCTTCGGGGAGCAGGACGGCGTGGGCGTCGCCGTCCGCGTCGGCGGCCATGGCCTCCAGGACGGCCCGGTACATGCCGCGCAGCCGTTCACCGTCGGCGCGGCTGAGGACGGCCGTGCTGGTGGTGAGGTTCATGCGGTTGCCGCGGCAGTGCAGGGTGATGTCGAACTCGGTCTGGGAGACGCCGAACCGGGCGTCGGCACGGGCGCCGTCCTCGCTGTCGGCGCGCTCGTCGCGCGGCAGGTCGACGTAGTTGAAGGCGACGGTGACGAGCCGGCCGCCGCGCCATTCGCGCTGCATGGCGGGGAAGGGGTAGCGGCGGTGCGGCCACAGTTCGGCCTCGCGGTCGAAGACCTGGGTGATCAGCTCGCGCCAGGTGCGGGCGGAGCGGTCGGCCGGGAAGGGCACGGTGTTCAGGTGCATGCCGTACACCCGGTCCGCGCCGCGGATCTCGGGGCGGGCGTCGCAGACGAGGCCGACGTGGAACGCGGGGGCCTCGGTGAGCCGGCTCATGACCTTGACGTGCGCGGCGAGCAGGACGCTCTTGACGGAGACCCGCAGCCGGGTGGCCAGGGCGCGCAGTGAGTCCTCGATGTCGTCGAGGTGGACCCGCAGGTCGTAGCTCTCCCCCGGGCCGTCCTCGCGGTGCCAGCCGTCGGGCAGGGTGAAGGGCGCGTGGGTGTCGACGATGCCGCGCCAGTAGCCGGCGTCCTCCTCGGAGTCGAGGGAGGCCAGTTCGGCGGCGATGTGGTCGGCGTAGCGGACGGCGGGGGCCTGGTACGGCTCCGGTTCCAGGCCGCCGCGCAGCCGGCGGTAGGCGCCGATCAGTTCGGACAGCAGCCAGTTGTGGCTCCAGCCCTCGGTGATGGCGTGCGGGCGGGCGATCGACAGCCACCAGCCGTCGTCGGCGGGGTCGGCGGGGTCGGCGGGGTCGGCGGCGGTGTAGGCGGCGATGCGCAGCAGGGGCGCGCTGCCGAGGTCGAAGTCCGCGTCGCGCTCGGTGCGCAACAGGGCCAGCAGTTCCTCGCCGGGTGTGCCGTCGGCCCCGGTCGCGGTGCTGGGCACGTGGTGGACGGTGACCGGCACGTCGACGTCGGCGTGCACCAGCTGCACGGGCCGGGTGCAGGAGTGCAGGTCGAAGGAGGTGCGCAGCATCTCGTGGCGGGCGACGACGATGCGGGCGGCCGTGCGCAGGGCTTCGGGTGAGAAGGGGTGGTGGTCGGAGATCCGGTAGGAGATGAAGCTGCGGTAGGCGTCGCCGCCGCTCAGCATCTCCACGACCATGCCGGTCTGCACCTGGGACATCGGGTAGGCGTCCGCGAGGCCGTCGGGGAGCTTCGCCCGGTCCTCGGCGGAGATCAGCGCGAAGGGTTCGACCAGTCGGTCGTCCTCGGCCAGACCGGCACGGGTGGCGAGGAGTGCGCCCAGCCCGGCGACGGTGCGGTGGGTGAAGACGTCACCGACCGAGACGTCGAGCCGCTCCTCGCGCAGGGCGCCGACGAGGGCGACGGCCCGGATGGAGTCACCGCCGAGGTCGAAGAAGCTGTCGTGCACGCCGATCCGGTCCACGCCGAGGACGTCGCGCCAGACGGCGGCGATCCGTTCCTCCGCCGGGGTGCGCGGGGCTGCGTACGCGGAACGGGCGAAGGCGTCCTGGTCGGGAGCGGGCAGGGCGCGCTGGTCGAGCTTGCCGTTGGCGGTGAGCGGCACGGCGTCCAGGGCGACGAACGCGGACGGCACCATGTAGGCGGGCAGCGTGCCGCCGCAATGGGTGGCGAGTTCCGCGCCGGTGGGAAGGGCCGTGCCGGGCGCGGCGACGCAGTAGGCGACGAGCCGCTTGTCGCCGGGGGTGTCCTCGCGGGCGACGACGACGGCGTCACGGACGCCGGGGTGGGCGGTGAGCGCGGCCTCGATCTCGCCGAGTTCGACGCGGTAGCCGCGGATCTTGACCTGGTGGTCGATGCGGCCGAGGAAGTCCAGGCTGCCGTCGGCGTTGCGGCGGGCCAGGTCGCCCGACCTGTAGAGGCGGGATCCGGGCGGGCCGAACGGGTCGGGCACGAACCGCTCGGCGGTGAGCTCCGGGCGGTGCAGATAGCCGCGGGCGACACCGGGGCCGCCGACGTGGATCTCGCCGGGCACTCCGACGGGCACGAGTTCGCCGTACGCGTCGAGGAGGTGCACGGACAGGTCGGCGAGGGGGCGTCCGACGGGGCTGGCGGTCGCGTGCGCCAGGTCGGCGGCGGTCAGGTCGTGCCGGGTGGTGTGGACGGTCGTCTCGGTGATCCCGTACATGTTGGTCAGGACGGGCGCTTCGAGGCCCAGCCGGTCCGCCCAGGGGCGGATCTCGCCGAGTTCCAGTTTCTCGCCGCCGAAGACCACACTGCGCAGGGCGAGACGGCCGGTGCGTTCGTCGCCTCCGGCGGCCGCCGCGACCAGGGCGCGGAAGGCGGTAGGGGTCTGGCTGAGGACGGTCACGCCCCGCTCGGCGAGCAGGTCGAGGAAGTCGTCGGGCGAGCGGGTCACTTCGCCGGGGACGACGACGAGGGTGCCGCCGTGGAGGAGGGCGCCCCACATCTCGAAGACGGAGAAGTCGAAGGCGTAGCTGTGGAACATGGTCCACACGTCCGCCGGCCCGTAGGCGTACCGCTCCCGCAGCGTGGACATCAGCCGCGCCACATTGGCGTGGGTGACGGTGACGCCCTTGGGGCGGCCGGTGGAGCCCGAGGTGTAGATGACGTAGACCGTGTTGTCCGGTCCCGACAGGTGCTCGGGGTCGTCGTCGGCGTGGACGGACAGGTCCTCGCGGTCCAGGACGACGGTGGTGCCGTCGTGGACGGAGCCGACGAGCGGCAGCAGCGGGGAGTGGGTGACGACGACGCGCGCTCCGGCGTCGCCCACCACGTAGGCGAGCCGGTCGGCCGGGTTGGCCGGGTCGAGCGGCAGATAGCCGGCGCCGGACTTGAGGACGCCGAGCAGGGCCGGGATCAGGTCCGGGCCGCGTTCCAGGCAC
>NZ_JBUEFZ010000018.1:0-126318 GCF_054963715.1 Streptomyces sp. STAM6
CCGCCGGTGTGCGTCAGATCGTCGATGCCGGCCGAGGCCGACGTCATGACGGCCTCCGTACGGAGCGGGTTGATCTCCGAGACGGCGCCGACGAAGGTCGTCTTGCCCACGCCGAATCCGCCCGCCACCACGATCTTGGCGGAGGTGGTTGAACGGGCCGCACCGCCGCTAGAGCTTGCGAAGTCCACTGAGCACCCTTTCGAGCAGTGTCACATCCGGCGTGCCGCCGGCCTCTCCGTTGCCCGGCTGGTGGATCGCCACCATGCCCGCCTCCGCCAGGTCGGCGACGAGGATCCGGGCCACACCCAGCGGCATCGACAGCAGCGCCGAGACCTCGGCCACCGACTTGACCTCACGGCAGAGGTGGCAGATCCGCTGGTGCTCGGGGAGCAGTCCGCCGAGCAGAGCCGGGTCGGCCGTGGTGGACACCAGCGCCTCTATGGCGAGCTGGTACCGGGGCCGCGTCCGTCCGCCCGTCATGGCGTACGGACGGACCAGCGGTTGGTCGCCCTCATGCCCGTACCCGGCGTCTGTCGAGACGCCGTACGGATCGTGAGAGGCGGTGGGCGGGGTCATGAATCCTCCGGGCTGACAGCAGGTGGTCTGCCTGTCGTCTGACTCGGGCCGGTGGGGGGCCGGATGAGGCGGCCGACGATGAACGGTGTGAGGGAAACGGTACGGAGGGGCGTACCGGGCCTCAGTGGAGCAGGCTGCCCTGGAGCTCGGCGCGGAGATCCGGGGTGAGGACGCTGCCGGCCCGGTCGACCAGCAGCGTCATCTCGTAGCCGACAAGGCCGATGTCGCAGTCCGGGTGTGCGAGCACGGCCATGGAAGAACCGTCGGAGACGGACATGATGAAGAGGAAACCGCGTTCCATCTCCACCACGGTCTGCGCGACCGCGCCGCCCTCGAAGATCCGGGACGCCCCCGCGGTCAGCGAGGTGAGCCCGGACGCGACCGCCGCGAGCTGGTCCGCGCGGTCCCGGGGGAAACCTTCCGACATGGCCAGCAGGAGTCCGTCGGCGGAGACCACCACGGTGTGGGACACCCCGGGGGTGTTGTCCACGAAGTTGGTGATCAACCAGTTCAGGTTCTGGGCCGCCTGGCTCATGGCTCTCAACTAACGCTCCTGCTGGTGAGTGGGGCCGATGTTGAAGCTGCCCGTGGTCGAGCTGCCTGCCTGGCGGCCCTGCTGAATACCGCGGCGGAGATTGGTCAGCCGACCGCGTACGTCGTCGGGAGCGCGCGACACCTGCGGACCGGACTGGTGGGTCTGCTCCTGCGCGGTGCCCGGTACGAGGTTCGCTCGCGGAACCCGGCGGGGCAGACCCGAGGTGGTGACACCGCCCGCGGCGGGCTTGCGGACCCGCTCGGCCTGGCGCACCAGTTCGTCGTTGGGGGAGGTGCGCCACGAACCCGTCGTGGACGCGGCGTCGGCGGACTGGCCACCGGAGCGCTGCGGCGCCGGGGAGGCCGGGCGGTCCTGCGGCGGCTGTGGCGGAACCACCGGGGTCGGGACCGTCTGGTCGTGACGCGGGAACTGCTCGCCGCCCTGCGCGGGAGGAGCCTGCCGGCCCTCCTGACCGCCGTGGAACCAGTTGGTCTCCAGCGTGTCGTACAGCGGCGTACGGCCGTCACCGGCGTTCGGCGCCGGCGGCAGGGCCTCCGGCTGCTGCTGCGGCAGACCCGCGGCCGGCGGGCGCCGGTCGCGCTGCGGGGCCTGGAAGTCCGGGCGGGTGAACTGCTCGGTGGACGCGGGGTCCTGGCCGCCACGGCCCGGCTGACCGCCCTGCGGGCCGGCGTTCAGGTCCTGCCGGGGTCCGGAGAACTCCGGACGGGCGTACTGGCCGGTGACCTCGGGCTCCTCGTGACCGCGCGGTGCGTCCGGCGGCGTCTGCTGCCGGTGCTGCTGCGGCACACGGGCGGGGTCGTTGCCGCCCCACGTGGTGGCCTGGGGCCGCTGGGTGCGCTGCGGCTGCTGCGGGGCGCTGCCCGGCAGCTCGGCGCGCGGACCGCCCGCCTGCGGCGGCTGCTGGCCGCGGCCGTCGCCCTGCTGACCGGCCCCGCCCTGCTGACCGGCGCCACCCTGGTTGTTGTTCTGCCAGATGTCCGAACGCGTCGGTATGCCGCTCTGCTGACCGGCACCCGACGGGGCGCCTCCACGGCTGCCGGCACCGCCGAAGGCACCCGCGAGCCCCGTGCCCTGACGCTGCGCATCCTGCGGCGCCCGACCGGGCTGCTGGCCCTGCGCGCCCGGACGTCCGCCCTGCTGGCCCTGGGCACCGCCCTGACCACGTCCGGCCGCGTCGTCCCGGCCGGGCAGTGCCGCACGGGGCGCGGAGCCCGCGCCCACCTGGCCGCGCGCCGCACCGGCACCGAGCCGGCCCGCGGGCGCGCCGCCGGGGCCGCCGGAGAGACCCTGACCGCCCGCACCACCCGGGAGACCCGGACGGCCACCGGAGCCGGCACCGGGACCGCCGGTCAGCCGGCCGCCGGAAGCCGCCGGAGCCTGCGGCATCGCGCCCTGGCCACCCTGGCCGCCCTGGCCCGGAGCGGGCTTCTTGCCGCCCTGGGCGACGTCGACGGGGAGCATGACCAGCGCGGTCGTGCCGCCCGAGTCGGACGGGCGCAGCTGGATGCGGATGCCGTGTCGCAGGGACAGGCGGCCGACCACGAACAGACCCATGCGGCGGGAGACCGAGACGTCCACGGTGGGCGGCGACGCCAGTCGCTCGTTGATCGCGGCGAGGTCCTCGGGGGAGAGGCCGATGCCGGTGTCGTGGATCTCGACGAGCACCCGGCCGTCGGGCAGCGCGTGACCGGTGACGCGGACCTTCGTCTGAGGCGAGGAGAACGATGTCGCGTTCTCCAGCAGCTCGGCGAGGAGGTGCACGAGGTCGTTGACGACACGGCCGGCGACCTCGGTCGCGGGGACGGCGGCCAGTTCGATGCGCTCGTACTGCTCCACCTCGGAGGCGGCGGCACGGAGCACGTCGACCAGCGGGACGGGCCGGGTCCACCGGCGTCCCGGCTCCTCACCCGCGAGGACGAGGAGGTTCTCACCGTTCCGGCGCATACGCGTGGCGAGGTGGTCGAGCTTGAACAGCGAGGACAGCTGGTCCGGGTCGGCCTCGCGGGACTCCAGCTCGGAGATCAGCGAGAGCTGACGCTGGATCAGACCCTGGCTCCGGCGCGAGAGGTTGGTGAACATCGCGTTGACGTTGCCCCGGAGGAGGGCCTGCTCGGAGGCGAGGCGGACCGCCTCGCGGTGCACGTCGTCGAAGGCCGCGGCCACCTGGCCGATCTCGTCCCGGGAGTGCACACCGACGGACTCCACGGACGTGTCGACGTCCTGCGGGTCGGACTCGGAGAGCTGCTTGACCAGCTCGGGCAGACGTTCCTGGGCGACCTTGGTCGCGGTGTCCTGCAGCCGGCGCAGCGACCGGATCATGGAGCGGGCCACCACGAAGGCGCCGACCAGTGAGACACCGAGCACGAGCAGGATCAGCGCACCGTTGATGATCGCGTCGCGCTGCGACTCCTGGCGCAGGTCACGCGCGGTGCCCTCCATCTCGCCCAGCAGCGTGGCCTCGATGGTGTCCATCGCCCGGATCTTGACCTCGTCCTCGTCGGTCCAGTCCAGGTGGTTACGGGCGGCCTGCTTCTGCATGCCCTCCTCGTCGGCACCGAGGACCTGATCGGCGTACCGGTCGGCGGAGGCGATGGACGGGTTGCCGCTGTTGAGCGGGGCCAGCAGCTCGGCCGCCTCACCGCCCGCGGACTCGTAGATGGCCTCGAAGGACTTGAGGGCGTTCTTCTCGTTGACGCGCGCGGCCTGACCGTACTGGCGGTCGTTCGGGTCGAGCGAGCCCTTCTTGTCGTTCGTCTTGGGCAGGGCGGCGGCGATGATCGCCCGCTGGACGGAGGCGTACTCCTTGGCGGACGAGAACGCCGCCAGCGCGCGGGTGCGCTTGATCATCTCCGGGTTGCTGGTCGCCTGCGCCATGTCCTGCGACAGGCTGAGCAGCGATTCGATCAGCCGGCTGTAGCGCTCGACCGTCTGGAAGTCCTGGGTGCCGGGCGCATAGGCGCCCTTGCGGAGGTCGCCGAGGGTGACGACCTGGGAGGCGATCTGGTTGACGTTGGCGCGGATGCTCTGGAGCGCCTCGTTGCCCTGGGTGTTGCCGATCGCCTCGGTGGCCTTGAGGAACGCCCGCTGCTTGCGGTCGGAGTCCTTGCGCGGCTCGCTGACCTTGTAGTCCGCCGGGGACGCCCCGTTGCTCAGCGGACCCGCCGACAGGTCCCGCTCCTTCTGGAGCGCCTTGGCGAGGTTGGTCGCCTCCTGAGTCAACTTGGTCAGCAGCTGCATGTGGTCCAGCTGCTCCATGTCGTTCATGGAGTCGTTGATACGAATGCCGCCCAGCGTCGTCGCCGCGACCACGGGGAGGGCCAGCAGCGAGACCAGGCGGGTGCTGATGCGCCAGTTGCGCAGGGCTATTCGTGAGCCGGCCTCGGAAGGCCCCTTCGGCTTCGGGGCGGATTTGGGCTCAGCACCGCCCGCGCCACCGCGGGAGGCTCGCTCGGCGGCCTCGCCGGCCGCGCCCGGTCCCGGGTTCTGGGTGTGCTGGGGCGAGGACCCGCGGTCGGTCCCGCGCGGCTCTGCATCCGCCGCAGCTTCCCCTCGCCCCTGGCGGGGCTGGGGAGACCCCATGCCATCCCTCTTGAAACGTCCCTGCACTAGCGTCGCAACCTCTGGACCAGGCGTCCCTCCGCGTGAACGGACGAGACGGTGTCGGCGTCGTGGAGCGCGAGTGCGCCCCATGGTGGTCGTTGAGTGACCGGCGCTCTTCCCCCTTCCCCGCCGCCACTCGGCGCTGCGTTGCGCCCCTGCGCGCCGGCCTACAAACCGCGGCGGTGCGTGGAATTCCAGCACAGTGCCGGATCTCCAACAAGGGCACCGACACGCGCCCCGGCGGGGGCGACGGAACGTGAGCACGGCGTCACGAACCGTAGAAGCCGATCAGGGAGAAAACGGACTAACCGGGGTGAGTCGCTTAGGGGGCGGGGGTGTCCCAGTCGCCATGATCAGGAGCGGAATGATGCGTTCAGGGGCGCAATGTCCGTTTTCACTGGTCCAGCCACCAGCCTGTAATGTCGGGATTGCCCCCCAGGTGGTGAGCAAACTCACACGTAGATCGTTGAGACATACCGTCATTCGCGGGGAATCCCATGTTTAGCCTGACGCTTTACAGGGATGGGAAATCCGTCAACCAGCGCCACGACCGGCGCCCGTACCCCGAGGTCTGAAGCCACCGATGAAGACGACGATGACGTTCCGCAGCATCGCCAACCCCCGCCGCACCACCCTCGTCCACCTGGCCGACGCCGGTGAGCTGGAGCAGGGTGCCCGGCCGGAGCCCTCGGCAGACCTCCCCACGAGCACGGCCAACCCGCGCCGCACCACCCTGATCGACGCCCCCGTCGCCGTCGCGCAGTAATACGGCAGGTGGGCGGCGGCTTCCGCGTTAGCCTGGAGCGTCAGACTCCAGCCAGCGGAAGTAAGGGGCACGGCATCCCGTGCGCATCGCCAGGTTCTCCATCGACGGCAATGTCGCCTTCGGCGCGGTCGAGGGTGAAGGCCCCGACAGCCTCGTCCTCGACATCATCAAGGGTATTCCGTACGCCGACTTCGAACTCAGCGGGACCAAGGTCCCGCTGAGTAAGGTCCGGCTCCTGCCGCCCGTGCTCCCCAACAAGGTCGTGGCCATCGGCCGCAACTACGCGGAGCACGCGCGGGAGCTCGGGAACGACGTCCCCGACGTGCCCGTCGCCTTCTTCAAGCCCACCACCTCGGTGATCGGCTCCGGCGACGCCATCGAGTACCCCTCCTTCTCCGAGGAACTGCACCACGAGGCCGAGCTCGCCGTCGTCATCGGCCGCATGTGCCGCGAGGTCCCGCGCGAGCGCGTCAAGGACGTCATCTTCGGCTACACCTGCGCCAACGACGTCACCGCTCGCGACGTGCAGAAGCGCGAGCCCCAGTGGGCCCGGGCCAAGGGATTCGACACCTCGTGCCCGCTCGGCCCCTGGGTGGAGACCGACATCGACCCCGGCGACCTCACCATCCAGTGCACGGTCAACGGTGAACAGCGCCAGCTGGGTCGTACGAGCGACATGACCCGCTCCATCGAGGACCTGGTCGTCCACATCACCGAGGCCATGACGCTGCTCCCGGGCGACGTCATCCTCACCGGCACCCCGGCCGGGGTCGGCCCCCTCTCCGTCGGCGACGAGGTCGCCGTCACCATCGAAGGCATCGGCACTCTCACCAACAAGGTGATCAAGCGTGGCTAACGCGATCCGCGTACGTTTCTGTCCCTCGCCGACCGGCAACCCCCACGTGGGCCTGGTCCGCACCGCCCTGTTCAACTGGGCGTTCGCCCGGCACCACCAGGGCACCATGGTCTTCCGCATCGAGGACACCGACGCGGCCCGCGACTCGGAGGAGTCCTACCAGCAGCTGCTGGACTCCATGCGCTGGCTGGGCCTCGACTGGGACGAGGGCCCCGAGATCGGCGGCCCCCACGCGCCGTACCGCCAGTCGCAGCGCATGGACCTCTACAAGGACATCGCGCAGAAGCTCCTCGACGGCGGCTACGCCTACCCCTGCTACTGCACGGCCACCGAGCTCGACGAGCGCCGCGAGGCCGCCCGCGCCGCCGGCCGCCCGTCCGGCTACGACGGCACGTGCCGCGACCTGACCGCCGAGCAGAAGGCCGCGTACGAGGCGGAGGGCCGCGAGTCCATCGTCCGCTTCCGCATGCCGGACGAGCCGATCACCTTCACCGACCTGGTCCGCGGCGAGCTGACCTTCACCCCGGACAACGTGCCGGACTACGGCATCGTCCGCGCGAACGGCGCCCCCCTCTACACGCTCGTCAACCCGGTCGACGACGCGCTGATGGAGATCACCCACGTGCTGCGCGGCGAGGACCTGCTGTCCTCCACCCCGCGCCAGATCGCGCTCTACAAGGCGCTGATCGAGCTGGGCGTGGCCAAGTCGATCCCGGCCTTCGGCCACCTGCCCTACGTGATGGGCGAGGGCAACAAGAAGCTCTCCAAGCGCGACCCGCAGGCGTCCCTGAACGTCTACCGCGAGCGCGGCTTCCTCCCCGAGGGCCTGCTGAACTACCTCTCCCTGCTCGGCTGGTCCTTCTCGGCCGACCAGGACGTCTTCACCATCCCCGAGATGATCGAGAAGTTCGACGTCGCGGACGTGAACGCCAACCCGGCGCGCTTCGACCTGAAGAAGGCCGAATCCATCAACGCGGACCACATCCGCATGCTGGACGTGAAGGACTTCACCGAGGCCTGTGAGCCGTGGCTGAGCGCCCCGCACGCCAACTGGGACGCCGAGGACTTCGACCGGGCCGCGTGGGAGGCGATCGCCCCGCACGCCCAGACGCGGCTGACGGTGCTGTCCGACATCACCGCCAACGTCGACTTCCTCTTCCGCAAGGAGCCGGTCGAGGACGAGGCGTCCTGGCAGAAGGCGATGAAGGAGGGCTCCGACGCCCTGCTGCGCACGGCCCGCGCCAAGCTGGAGACCGCGGACTGGACCAGCCCGGAGTCGCTGAAGAACGCCGTCCTGGCGGCCGGTGAGGAGCACGGCCTCAAGCTCGGCAAGGCCCAGGCCCCGGTCCGCGTCGCGGTCACCGGCCGCACCGTCGGCCTGCCGCTGTTCGAGTCGCTGGAGGTCCTCGGCAAGGAGCGCACCCTGGCCCGGATCGACGCGGCGCTGGCGAAGCTGGCCGCGTAGCACCCGGCACCCACGCCGCGGGGGCGGCCACCGGAGGACGGTGGCCGCCCCCGCGGCGTTGTCGGTGCCCGTCGCTAGGGTTCCCCCGTACGAGCCGCACCCCGTGTGCCGGCGCACCATCCCGAGGGGGGACCCGCAATGCCCATGGCCGCCGCCGACTTCTCCTGGCACTTCACGCCGGGGAACACCTTCCGGTTCGAGTCGGGCCAGACCGGCACGCTGTCCGTGGCGCCCGGCGGGGAGCTCTGGCTGCCCACCGGCCGGGTCGTCGCCTGCGACCCCTTCATCAGCCTCGGCGCCGGGGAGGCCGAGCCCTTCACCGCCGCCGTCGAGCCGGGGCGGTACGCCGTGGAGGCCGCCGTGGTCACCGTCACACAGCCGGACGAGCCGCCCGCCGACCGCCCCCACCTGAGGATCGCCGCCGCCCGGCTGGTGATCAAGGACACGCCGACGGTCTCGTACGAGCTCGCGCTCCAGCCCGGCCAGGACGCCTCCGAGCTCTCCGACGACGAGTTCTACGGGTACGGCGTGGACGCCGGCACCGGGTGCTTCTACGACGCGGCGTGCGACGAGTCCTTCCCCGAGTGCGAGGGCGACGAAGGGCCCCTGTGGGACGCCTTCGACCAGGACGGCTGGTCCGAGGGCCCGCACCTGATCACCGCCCCGGACACCGGCCACAACCTGGTCGCCTTCACCTCCGGCTGGGGCGACGGCGCCTATCCGACCTGGGTCGGCCGGGACGCCGAGGGCGCGATCACGTGTTTCGTCACGGACTTCTTCGTCGTCCCCCGGGAGGCGGTACCGGCCACGTAGGCTCGATCCATGCCGATCCGCGCCGTCCTCTGGGACATCGACGACACGATCTTCGACTACGCGAGCGCCGACCGCGCCGGCATGCTGAACCATCTGACGGCCGAGGGCCTGGTGGACGGGTACGACTCCGTCGACCAGGCCCTTCTCCGCTGGAAGGAGATCACCACCTTCCACTGGCGCCGCTTCGAGGCCGGCGGCGTCGACTTCCAGGACCAGCGCCGCGACCGGGTCCGGGACTTCCTGTCGGCGGAGCTGACCGACGCCGAGGCCGACGCCTGGTTCAACCGGTACGTGACCCACTACGAAGCCGCCTGGGCGCTCTTCCCGGACACCGTGCCCGCCCTCGACCTGCTGGCGAGCGGCTACCGACACGCCGTGCTGTCCAACTCCTCCGCCCTCAATCAGGACCGCAAGCTGCGCGTGCTGGGCGTACGGGACCGTTTCGAGGCCCTGCTGTGCGCGGCCGAGCTCGGTGTCTCCAAGCCCGCCGCCGAGGCCTTCCACGCCGCCTGCGAGGCGCTGGCGCTGCCTCCCGGGGACGTGGCCTACGTCGGCGACCAGCCGGACATCGACGCCCGGGGGGCCGTCGAGGCCGGTCTCACGGGCATCTGGCTGGACCGGACGGGCGCCGGCGGGCGGCCCGAACTGACCCGGATCACCGGGCTGGCCCAGCTGCCCGCGCTGTTGCGCGGCGATACCCGTTTTGGAGCGTCGGACACCTTCAGGTAATGTTCTTCCTGCGCCGAGGGGAGCGGGCCGAAAGGCCGGAACTCCGGAGCGTAACCCGAACAAAAACCCCTACCGGGGGTTGCGTTTTGGTGGCCTATGGTGTAATTGGCAGCACGACTGATTCTGGTTCAGTTAGTCTTGGTTCGAGTCCAGGTAGGCCAGCTCGCAGAGCTCATCTGCAAAGCCCCCGTTGTGTAGCGGCCTAGCACGCTGCCCTCTCAAGGCAGTAGCGCCGGTTCGAATCCGGTCGGGGGTACAGATCCTTCCCGCGCAGGTCATCCGGGTCGCACCCGATGACCTGCGATGCAGGATCGCTAGGGCCCCCGTTGTGTAGCGGCCTAGCACGCCGCCCTCTCAAGGCGGTAGCGCCGGTTCGAATCCGGTCGGGGGTACCAACTGGTCTAAACCACCAGTGGCCTATGGTGTAATTGGCAGCACGACTGATTCTGGTTCAGTTAGTCTTGGTTCGAGTCCAGGTAGGCCAGCGGGATCATGCAAGTGATCCATGCCCCCGTTGTGTAGCGGCCTAGCACGCCGCCCTCTCAAGGCGGTAGCGCCGGTTCGAATCCGGTCGGGGGTACGCATCGAGGAAGCCCTCCCCAGCAGGGGAGGGCTTCCTCGTTTTCATGATCGAAAAATGCACAGAGGGCGAGAACAACTCCGGCCCACCGCTGCGGCGTTGAAGCGGAGGGCCGGTCGTTGGCAGAAGGGATGGACGGGAAGCCGGTCAGCCCGAGCGGCGCAGGGCGTCCGACAGCCGGGCGGCCGCGTCGATGACGGCCTGGGCGTGCATACGGCCCGGGTGGCGCGTCAGCCGCTCGATCGGCCCGGAGACCGACACGGCGGCCACCACGCGGTTCGACGGGCCGCGTACCGGCGCGGAGACCGAGGCCACACCGGGCTCCCGCTCGCCGATCGACTGGGCCCAGCCGCGGCGCCGTACGCCCGACAGGGCCGTCGCCGTGAAGCGGGCGCCCTGGAGGCCCCTGTGCAGCCGCTCGGGCTCCTCCCAGGCCATCAGGATCTGCGCCGACGAGCCGGCCTTCATCGTGAGCGTGGAGCCGACCGGCACGGTGTCCCGCAGTCCGGACAGCCGCTCCGCCGCGGCGACACAGATCCGCATGTCGCCCTGGCGCCGGTAGAGCTGCGCGCTCTCCCCGGTCACGTCCCGCAGATGAGTCAGTACCGGTCCGGCCGTGGCCAGCAGCCGGTCCTCACCGGCCGCGGCGGCGAGCTCCGCCAGCCGCGGGCCCAGGATGAACCGGCCCTGCATGTCCCTCGCCACCATCCGGTGGTGTTCCAGTGCCACGGCAAGGCGATGTGCCGTGGGTCGTGCGAGCCCTGTCGCCGCGACCAGCCCGGCGAGGGTGGCCGGACCGGACTCCAGGGCGCTCAGTACCAGAGCTGCCTTGTCGAGAACGCCGACGCCGCTAGAGTTGTCCATGCAACGATATTCACGTCTCACTCTGTGAAACGCAAGTTCAATTTTCCAGGGATCTTGCCACTCTGGAGGTGCGGCCCGCGGACCAACGGGTCCGTTGCCGGCGTCCGGCACGTGGGAACGGACGCGGGCCCACATATCTCTAGAGGTGCCGGCACAACACGCCGGCCGGAGGGAAAGCGATGGGTAGGACACTCGCGGAGAAGGTCTGGGACGACCATGTCGTCCGGCGCGCCGAGGGCGAGCCCGACCTCCTCTTCATCGATCTGCACCTGCTGCACGAGGTGACCAGCCCCCAGGCCTTCGACGGCCTGCGCCAGAACGGCCGCCAGGTGCGGCGGCTCGATCTCACCATCGCCACCGAGGACCACAACACCCCGACCCTCGACATCGACAAGCCCATCGCCGACCCGGTCTCCCGGGCCCAGCTGGAGACGCTGCGGAAGAACTGCGCCGAGTTCGGCGTGCGCCTGCACCCGCTCGGCGACGTCGAGCAGGGCGTCGTCCACGTGGTGGGCCCGCAGCTGGGCCTGACCCAGCCGGGCACCACCGTGGTCTGCGGCGACTCCCACACCTCCACGCACGGCGCCTTCGGGGCGCTCGCCTTCGGCATCGGCACCTCCCAGGTCGAGCACGTCCTGGCCACCCAGACCCTGCCCATGGCCCGCCCGAAGACCATGGCGATCACGGTCGACGGCGAGCTGCCCGACGGTGTCACCGCCAAGGACCTGATCCTGGCGATCATCGCGAAGATCGGCACCGGCGGCGGCCAGGGATACGTCCTGGAGTACCGCGGCAGCGCCATCGAGAAACTGTCGATGGAGTCCCGGATGACCATCTGCAACATGTCCATCGAGGCGGGCGCCCGCGCGGGCATGATCGCCCCGGACGAGACCACCTTCGCCTATCTGAAGGGCCGCGCCCACGCCCCCGAGGGCGAGGACTGGGACGCCGCGGTGGCCTACTGGAAGACCCTGAAGACGGACCAGGACGCGGTCTTCGACGCCGAGGTCGTCATCGACGCCGCCGAGCTGGCGCCGTTCGTCACCTGGGGCACCAACCCCGGCCAGGGAGCGCCGCTTTCGGCGTCCGTCCCCGACCCTGCTTCGTACGAAGACGCTTCGGAGCGCCTGGCCGCCGAAAAGGCCCTGGAGTACATGGGGTTGACCGCCGGGCAGCCACTGCGCGACATCAAGGTCGACACCGTCTTCGTAGGCTCCTGCACCAACGGCCGGATCGAGGACCTGCGCGCCGCCGCCTCCATCCTGGACGGCCGCAAAGTAGCCGACAACGTACGCATGCTGGTCGTCCCCGGCTCCGTCCGGGTCGCCCTGCAGGCCGTCGAGGAGGGCCTGGACAAGGTCTTCAAGGAGGCCGGCGCCGAATGGCGGCACGCGGGCTGTTCCATGTGTCTGGGCATGAACCCCGACCAACTCGCGCCCGGTGAGCGTTCCGCGTCCACCTCCAACCGCAACTTCGAGGGCAGGCAGGGCAAGGGCGGCCGCACCCACCTGGTGTCGCCGCAGGTCGCCGCCGCCACCGCGGTGCTGGGCCACCTCGCCTCGCCCGCCGACCTGTCCGAAGCCCCCGCGACCGCCGGAGTCTGAGAACCATGGAAGCCTTCACCACCCACACCGGCCGGGCCGTCCCGCTGCGCCGCAGCAACGTCGACACCGACCAGATCATCCCCGCGCACTGGCTGAAGAAGGTCACCCGCGACGGCTTCGAGGACGGGCTGTTCGAGGCCTGGCGCAAGGACTCCGCATTCGTCCTCAACCGCCCCGAGCGGCAGGGCGCCACCGTCCTGGTCGCCGGCCCCGACTTCGGCACCGGCTCGTCCCGCGAGCACGCCGTCTGGGCGCTGCAGAACTACGGCTTCAAGGCCGTCATCTCCTCCCGCTTCGCCGACATCTTCCGCGGCAACTCGCTGAAGAACGGCCTGCTCACGGTGGTTCTCGACCAGAAGGTCGTGGACGCGCTGTGGGAGCTGACCGAGGCCGACCCACAGGCCGAGATCACCGTCGACCTGCAGGACCGCCAGGTCCGTGCCGAAGGCATCACCGCCGACTTCGAACTCGACGAGAACGCCCGCTGGCGGCTGCTGAACGGCCTGGACGACATCAGCATCACGCTGCGGAACGAGGACGACATCGCCGCCTACGAGGCGAAGCGCCCCTCCTACAAGCCGCGGACCCTGCAGGTCTGAGCCCCGCGTCACCTGGATGCCCCCGGCCGTTCGACGGCCGGGGGCATCTGTGTGTACGGCTCCGGAAACCGGGCACGGATCCGGGGGTCCGGGGGTGGACGCGGGCACGGTCCGGAGCGCCACGGGCACCCCAACTCGTTGGCGTGAAAGTGACCCTGCGAAGGTCGGCCGGACCGTCCGAGGGGCCATCCGGCTGACGTTGTCCACCGGTTTCCCAGGACGCCGCAGCGCCCTCGGAGAGGTAGCCGAAAGGGACTCCAACTCGGCTTGCGCACAGGGAAATTGGCTGCTGAGGGGGGTGACGGTGCGAGGTGCCCCGCAGTGCCCCGATCGGCCCTCGGGGCAGGCCAGTTACCCCCTACGGAGGCGACAACTCGCCCCAGATGGCACAATCGGTGCATGGAACGCGACAGCCAACTCGAGCTCTATGAGGTGGTCGCAGCCCGACTGAAAGAAGCGCACACCCGAGTGCGCGAACTGCAAGTCCCGGAGGGCGTAAGGATGGCGCTGTCCCGGAAGCTGCTGGCCGTGACGGCCTCGGCGAAGCACGATCTCGCAGGCGCGGCAAAGCGCCTGGACCGGTTGATGAAGGACCTCGATGAGGGCCGATTCCCTGAAGGCGACTAACTCTCCGAACTCCGCGACGGCCGACTTCGTTGCGGCACTAGGGTGATTAGCCCGTTTCGTGTTTGATTTGCGGTATATATCTGCCTAACGTGCGAAAAAGCTTGAACACTTTCGTTCCGGCAATGTCTCCGAAGGGGAAGACGTGAACAAGGCGCAGCTCGTAGAAGCGATTGCCGACAAGATGGGCGGCCGCCAGCAGGCCGCCGATGCTGTCGACGCGGTACTCGACGCGATCGTCCGCGCCGTGGTCGGCGGCGACCGGGTCTCGGTCACCGGCTTCGGTTCGTTCGAAAAGGTCGACCGTCCCGCCCGTTACGCCCGTAACCCGCAGACGGGTGAGCGCGTGCGGGTCAAGAAGACCTCCGTTCCGCGCTTCCGCGCAGGCCAGGGCTTCAAGGACCTGGTCAGCGGCTCGAAGAAGCTCCCCAAGGGTGGCGAGGTGTCGGTCAAGAAGGCGCCCAAGGGCAGCCTTTCCGGCGGCGCCGCCGCCCGCACCACGGTGAAGAAGGCCGCGGCGAAGAAGGCCACCACCAAGAAGGCCGCGGCGAAGAAGACCACCCCGGCGAAGACCACCGCGGCGGCGAAGAAGACCACCGCCGCCAAGAAGACCACCGCGGCGGCGAAGAAGACCACCGCGAAGAAGGCGGCGCCGGCGAAGAAGGCGGCCCCCGCCAAGACCGCGGCGGCCAAGAAGACCACGGCCAAGAAGACCGCTCCGGCGAAGAAGGCCGCGGCCAAGAAGGCCCCCGCCAAGAAGGCCACGGCGCGCAAGACCACCGCCAAGAAGACCACCGCGCGGAAGAGGTAAGCGGCACAGGCTCCAAGGGCCACTCACATGCCGGGCCGGACTCCCCCTCGGGGAGCCCGGCCCGCGGTGTGTGTGGAGCGTGATCAGAGCGTCTGCAGCGTCACCAGCGTGATGCGCAGGGCCTCGCCCTCGCCCTCGGTCTCGATCCGGACCCGCTGTCCCGGGCGCAGCAGCAGCAGACCGCCCGCGTCGAACGCCTCCGTCCCGAAGTCCACCGGGGTGCCGTCGTCGAGCAGCACACTTCCGCTGCGGGATTCGGGGTCGTACGTGTACGCGGTCGCCTGCATGACCGCAGCCTATCCGGACCGGGGCACCGGGGACCCTCCGGCGGATCCCCCCGGCACACCGGCCCCGGCCGCCGCCCACCGCTCGGCCGTGCGCGGCCCGACGCCCAGCGCCAGGGCCGCCCGCAGATCCGCGACGGTGTCCACGTCCTGGCGCACGGACGCGACGCCGTCCAGTCCTATTTCGACCGCGCCCGTCGACAAATGGCGGCGCCGCGACGCCCCGCCGAATGCCGGGCGCAATTCCACACCGGGCGCCGCGGCCAGCAATGTCGTACCGATTTCGGCGGCATCCGGGAGAAAAGCACGCGGAAATTGCCCGGCCGCCGACAGCACGCGCGCCAGCTCCCCCGGGCGCAGCGCCGGCAGGTCGGCGTTGAGCGTCGCGACCGGTGCCCCGGGGCTGTGGGCGCGGACCACCTCCGCACCGTGCGCCAGGGCGGCGTTGAGACCCGCGGCGGGGGAATCCGGCACGATCAGTGCCCCCAGGGCCCCCAGCGCCCGCCCGGCCAGCGGGTCGTCCGTGACGACCGCCACATCCCGCACCGCGGGGCAGGCCAGCGCGGCGGCCACCGTGTCCAGCGCGAACGCCAGTGCCAGGCCGGGCCGGGCCGGGGCGCCGGCGTCGGGAGCAAGCCTGCTCTTGGCCAGCACAAGGGGTTTCAGCGGGACCACGAGGGACCAGGAATGGGACCAGGGACGGGTCGGTTCGGCGTTCGTGGCGGAGTCTCCTTCCGTGCGCTTCGCGCTCATTGTGGCGCGGCCGTGCCGCGACCCGGAGGGCTGGTGACAGGGGTGGGGCGTACGGTGTTCTCGACAGACCAGGGCCCCGGGGCGACACTTGACCCCCGGCAAGCCAGCCCAGAGGAAGGTGCACGAGTGTCCCGCCGCAGAATCGGCTTCTGGTACCGCCTTGCGGCGGTCATCGCAAAACCGCCGCTGGTGGTTCTGTTCAAGCGGGACTGGCGGGGAATGGAGCACATTCCGGCCGACGGCGGATTCATCACCGCCGTGAACCACAACTCCTATCTCGACCCGCTGTCGTACGCGCACTACCAGTACAACACCGGACGGGTTCCGCGCTTTCTGGCGAAGGCCGCCCTTTTTAAGGGCTCGTTCGTCGGGACGATGCTGCGCGGCACCGGCCAGATCCCCGTCTACCGCGAGACGACCAACGCGCTGGACGCCTTCCGCGCCGCCGTGGCCGCCATCGAACGCGGGGAGTGCGTCGCCTTCTACCCCGAGGGCACCCTCACCCGCGACCCGGACATGTGGCCCATGGCGGGCAAGACCGGCGCCGCACGCGTCGCGCTGCTCACCAAGGTGCCCGTGATCCCGGTCGCCCAGTGGGGCGCCAACTTGGCGATGCCGCCGTACGCCAGGGAGAACAAGATCCGGCTCTTCCCGCGCAAGACCCTGATCGTGCAGGCCGGACCGCCGGTCGACCTTTCGCGGTTCTACGACAAGGAGCCCACCCCCGAGGTGCTGCGCGAGGCCACCGAGGTCATCATGGCCGCGATCACCGCGCTGCTGGAGGAGGTACGGGGCGAGAAGGCGCCCGCCGTGCCGTACGACCACCGCAGGGCCAGGCTGGAACAGCGGCGCAAGGCCGCGGGGGAGGAAGCCAAGTGACACGCCCCGTCAAGGCAGCGGTCTTCGGAACCGGCTCGTGGGGGACGGCCTTCGGCGTGGTGCTCGCCGACGCCGGCTGCGAGGTGACCCTCTGGGGCCGCCGGCAGGAGATCGCCGACGCCATCAACACCACCCGCACCAACCCGGACTACTTCCCGGGCGTCGAACTCCCCGCGTCGCTGCGTGCCACCACGGACCCCGCGGAAGCCGCGCACGACGCCGACTTCACCGTACTTGCCATCCCCTCCCAGACCCTGCGCGACAACCTCGCCGAATGGGCGCCCAAACTGGCCCCGGACACCGTGCTCGTCTCCCTCATGAAGGGCATCGAACTCGGCACCGCCAAGCGGATGAGCGAGGTCGTCCAGGAGGTCGCCCACGTCCCCGCGAGCCGCGTCGCCGTGGTCACCGGCCCCAACCTGGCCAAGGAGATCGTCGCCCGCATGCCGGCCGCCGCCGTCGTCGCCTGCGAGGACGAGGAGGTCGCCCGGCGCCTCCAGGCCGCATGCCACACCCCGTACTTCCGCCCGTACACCAACACCGACGTGGTCGGCTGCGAACTGGGCGGCGCGGTGAAGAACGTCATCGGTCTGGCCGTCGGCATCGCGGACGGCATGGGCCTCGGTGACAACGCCAAGGGCTCGCTCATCACACGCGGCCTCGCCGAGACCACCCGCCTCGGCCTCGCCATGGGCGCCGACCCGCTGACCTTCTCCGGCCTCGCCGGCCTCGGCGACCTGGTGGCCACCTGCTCGTCCCCGCTCTCCCGCAACCACACGTTCGGGACGAACCTGGGCAAGGGGATGACCCTGCGCGAGACCATCGCGGTCACCAAGCAGACCGCCGAGGGCGTCAAGTCCTGCGAGTCCGTGCTCGATCTGGCCCGCCGCCACGGCGTCGACATGCCCATCACGGAGACCGTCGTCGGCATCGTCCACGAGGGCAAGCCGCCGATGGTGGCGCTCAAGGAGCTGATGTCGCGCGCCGCCAAGCCCGAGCGGCGCTGATCGGACGACTTCGGGGGCCCGCCGGAGCCGGTGGCCGTGGCCGTCGCTGACGGGGCGGGGAGGAGCGGGTACGCTCATCGCGATATGAGCAGCGAGAACCTCCCCACCAGCCCCGGGCGTAAGCCGCGCGTGGCCGTCGTCTTCGGCGGGCGCAGCTCCGAGCACGCCATCTCCGTCGTCACGGCCGGTGCCGTCCTGCGCGCCATCGACCGGACCAAGTACGACGTGCTGCCCATCGGCATCACCACTGACGGCCGCTGGGCGCTGACCGCCGACGAACCGGAGCGGATGGCCATCGCCGACCGCGCGCTGCCGAGCGTCGCCGATCTCGCCGAGTCCGACGAGGGCAGCGTCGTCCTCTCCGTCGACCCGGCCAACCGCGAGGTCGTCTACAGCGAGCCGGGCTCCGTGCCCAAGGTCCTCGGCGACGTCGACGTGGTCTTCCCGGTGCTGCACGGCCCGTACGGCGAGGACGGCACCCTCCAGGGCCTCCTGGAGCTCTCCGGCGTGCCCTACGTGGGCGCCGGTGTGCTCGCCTCGGCCGTC
This sequence comes from Streptomyces sp. STAM6, assembly GCF_054963715.1. Taxonomy (NCBI): domain Bacteria; kingdom Bacillati; phylum Actinomycetota; class Actinomycetes; order Kitasatosporales; family Streptomycetaceae; genus Streptomyces; species Streptomyces sp. STAM6. The sequence continues at coordinate 17,913 of NZ_JBUEFZ010000018.1, forward strand.
GGCCAGGACAAGGAGTACATGAAGCGGGTCTTCATCTCCTACGGGCTGCCCGTCGGCCCGTACGAGGTGATCCGCCCCCGCGAGTGGCAGCAGGATCCTTCCGCCGCCCGCAAGAAGATCGTCGACTTCGCCGGTGAGCACGGCTGGCCGCTCTTCGTGAAGCCCGCCCGGGCCGGCTCGTCGATCGGCATCACCAAGGTCGACGACGTCTCCGGGCTCGACGCGGCGATCGAGGAGGCCCGGCGCCACGACCCCAAGATCCTCGTGGAGTCGCTGCTGACCGGTCGCGAGATCGAGTGCGGTGTGCTGGAGTTCGAGGACGGCCCGCGCGCCAGCGAGCCCGCCTGGATCCCGCCGGTCAGCGACCACGACTTCTACGACTTCGAGGCCAAGTACATCGACTCCGCCTCCGGTGTCGTGCCCGCACCGATCACCCCGGAGCAGACCGCCGAGGTGCGGCGGCTGGCGATCGCCGCGTTCGACGCGGTGTCGTGCGAGGGCCTGGTCCGCGCGGACTTCTTCCTGACCGACGACGGCGAGTTCGTCATCAACGAGATCAACACCATGCCGGGCTTCACCCCGATCTCGATGTACCCGCGCATGTGGCAGGAGAGCGGCGTCAGCTACCCCGAGCTGATCGACCTGCTGATCCAGGCCGCCCTGCGGCGCCCGACCGGCCTGCGCTGACGCGCCCGACCGGCCTGCGCTGACGCGCCCGACCGGCCTGCGCTGACGCGCCCGGCCGGGCCGCCCGGCGGCCGTGGCCACCGGGCCGGGGCGTTTCCGCCGGAGCACGATCCGGAAGAAGCGCGCCCCAGGGCGTGTTTCGAAAGTGGCGTCGTTCGCCCGGAGGGCGGGGCCGGGGGCGCCCGGTGCGTGCGATCGCGAGGCGGAGGGTGGGGGTACCTCCCGCGCCGCCAGGCGCAGGGGGAGAGAGCGCGGCGGGCTGCGCCGACGACCGACGACGCCGCGAGCGTGCGTGTCGGGCGTTCCCGGCCGGACGGGACTTTCGAAACACGCCCTAGAGGCGCTTCGGGACCGTCTTCCGGACGGGGGCGGCGAGATCCAGCAGCGGGCTCACCTCGGTGAACCGTTTGTCCAGCGTCACCTCGACATATGTCATGCGATAGGTCGTGGTGAACCGGGTCGCGCCGCCCGCCTGCTTCTCCAGCATCCAGTTGACCCCGTCGACCTCCACGGCGTCGGCCTTCTCGTCGCTCATCCTTTCGGGCCGGGGGACACCGCAGCGCAGTACGATCGCCTCGTCACCCCACCCGGCGGTCAGGTCGGAACCCGGCTCCGGATCATTCCGGCCGAGTCCCGCGAGGGTCTCGGGAAGCTCCTTGTGCAGCGCTCGGCAGAAGGGGGCCTCCTCCGCCGGCGGGCTGGGAACCGTGATCGACGCCTCGGCGTCGCTGGAGGAACAGCCCGCTGCCGCCAGCAGGACGGTGGCGGCAGCGACGGGCATGCGTGAGAGCCGGCGGGAAGACATCACCGGCCAAGGGTAGACGGGGGCTACAGGTGCACGACGGGGCAGGTGAGGGTTCGGGTGATGCCGTCCACTTGCTGGACCTTCGCGACCACCATGCGGCCGAGTTCGTCGACCGTGTCGGCCTGGGCACGCACGATCACGTCGTAGGGACCGGTGACGTCTTCGGCCTGGATCACCCCCGGGATCTTGGAGATGGTCTCGGCGACCGTCGACGCCTTGCCCACCTCGGTCTGAATAAGGATGTACGCCTGAACCACGGAACCTCCAGGGCGGCCACGAGGATCTTGTGGATAGAAGAAAGGGACGCCACGGTACCGCGTCGCCGCGGGAGACGGGGAGACCTGCGCGGCCGGTGGCGTACGAGGTCGGCGTACGGAATGGCGTACGGAACACAGAGTTGACGGTTCACTTGACGGTACCTACAGCAGTGACGGCGCGCGACCGCAACCGCACTGGGGCAGAAGGGGCACAGGCATGAAGGGCACTGTCGGCGAGTTGGGGGAGTTCGGGCTCATCAGAGAGCTCACCTCCCGGCTCACCTCCACCCCGGCGGTACGGATCGGGCCGGGCGACGACGCCGCGGTCGTGGCCGCACCGGACCGGCGCGTGGTGGCCAGCACGGACATCCTGCTGGAGGGACGGCACTTCCGCCGCGACTGGTCCACCGCCTACGACGTGGGACGCAAGGCCGCCGCCCAGAATCTGGCCGATATCGCGGCCATGGGCGCCGTGCCGACCGCGCTGCTGCTCGGCCTGGTCGTCCCCGCCGAACTCCCCGTCACCTGGCCCACCGAGCTCATGGACGGGCTGCGCGACGAGTGCCAGGTCGCGGGTGCCGCCGTGGTCGGCGGCGACGTCGTACGCGGCGACACCATCACCGTTTCCATCACCGCCCTCGGCGACCTGCGCAACCACGAGCCGGTCACCCGGGCCGGCGCCCAGCCCGGTGACGTCGTCGCCTACACCGGCTGGCTGGGCTGGTCCGCGGCCGGGTACGCGGTCCTCTCCCGCGGTTTCCGCTCGCCCCGCGCCTTCGTCGAGGCACACCGCCGGCCCGAGCCGCCCTACCACGCGGGTCCCGCCGCCGCCGGCCTCGGTGCCACCGCCATGTGCGACGTCAGCGACGGGCTGATCGCCGACCTCGGCCACATCGCCGAGGCCAGCAAGGTCCGCATCGACCTGCGCTCCGGTCTCATCGACATCCCGACCCAGATGAACGACATCGGCCAGGCCGTCGGTGTCGACCCGCTGCAGTGGGTGCTCACCGGGGGAGAGGACCACGCGATCGTCGCGACCTTCCCGCCGGACGTGAAGCTGCCCGCCCGCTGGAAGGTGATCGGCGAGGTCCTCAACCCCTCCGCGCTGCCCCAGGTCACCGTGGACGGCGCCCCCTGGCACACCAAGGGCGGCTGGGACCACTTCGGCGGCCACTACGGGGACGGCGAATGACCCAGGCGCCGCCCCGGGTGCTGACCGTCGCCGGCTCCGACTCCGGCGGCGGCGCCGGCATCCAGGCCGACCTCAAGACCATGCTCGCCCTCGGCGTCCACGGCATGAGCGTGATCACCGCCGTCACCGCGCAGAACTCCCTCGGCGTCCAGGGCGCCTGGGAGCTGCCCGTGGAGGCGGTCCGGGCCCAGTACCGCAGTGTCGTCGACGACATCGGCGTGCAGGCCGTCAAGACCGGCATGCTGGCGTCCGCGCCGCTCGTCGAGACGGTGGCCGGACTGCTGGCCGGGACCGACGCACCCGTGGTCGTCGACCCGGTCGGGGTGTCCAAACACGGCGACTCGCTACTCGCGGCGTCCGCGCTGGACTCCGTACGCAAGGCGCTGCTGCCCGTCGCGACCGTCGCGACGCCCAACCTCGACGAGGTCGCCCAGCTCACCGGCGTGACCGTGGAGAGCGAGGACGACCTGCGGCGCGCGGCCGCGGCGGTACTGGAACACGGGCCGCGCTGGGCGCTGATCAAGGGCGGCCACCTGCCCGGCGGGGCCGACGCGGTCGATCTGCTGACCGACGGCACCGAGGAGCACTGGCTGCGGGCACCCCGGTACGACAACCGGCACACGCACGGCACGGGCTGCACACTCGCCTCGGCGGTGGCGTCGGGCCTGGCGAAGGGCCTGACCGTGCCCGAGGCCGTCCGGGCCGCCAAGGAGTACGTCACGGGGGCCATCGCCGCCGGGTTCGCGCTGGGCGGCGGGATCGGCCCGGTCGACCACGGCTGGCGGTTGCGGCCCTAGGGCGTGTTTCGAAAGTCCCGTCCGGCCGGGGGCGTCCGGGGTCCGGCGTACCCGGAGGCCGGGACGCCGGAATCCGGGAGGCCGGAATCCGGGAGGCCGGAATCCGGGAGGCCGGAATCCGGGAGACCGGAGGCGGGGAAACCGGTTCAGGGAAACCGGTTCAGGGAAAGGCAAAAAGCCGGTCCACCGAGGTGGACCGGCTTTTCGGGCAACCGGACAGGCTGCGCTACGACGGGAGCGTCAGCGCGAGACCTTGCCGGCCTTGATGCACGAGGTGCAGGCGTTGAGGCGCTTCGGCGTCCCACCGACCACGGCACGCACACGCTGGATGTTCGGGTTCCAGCGACGGGGCGTACGGCGGTGCGAGTGCGAGATGTTGTTGCCGAAGCCCGGCCCCTTGCCGCAGACGTCGCAGTTGGCAGCCACGGGTCACTCCAAAGACTTCAGATGCACTTACAGTGAAATCCGGCGAGCCGGAATCAGGTCTGGTGACTGAAGTGGCGTTGCCGGGGGAATGGCCCGACTCTCGTCGGGCAACCGGAGCAGCATACAACGGCTGCTTCGGTACAACGAAACTACCACGGCTCGCCCCGCCCCCGCGTGGGCCCCCGGCGCCGGGCGGGGTCTACCCTGCGTGCAGCCCGCCCCCGCTCCGCCACGGCGCGCGGGACCGCCGAAGGAGGAGCACCAGGTGCCGCAGAACCTCGACCCGGACGTGGTCCGTGCCTGGTGCTCGCTGGCGCTGGAGGCGCTCGGCCGGGAGCGCGAGGAGATCGACGCGATCAACGTCTACCCGGTCGCGGACGGGGACACCGGCACCAACCTCTACCTGACCGTCGAGTCCGCCTCCCAGGCCGTGGAGGCCGTCTTCACCGCCCTCACCGCCCCCGGCCTCGACGACGCCGTGAGGGCCATGGCGCACGGCGCCCTGATCGGCGCCAGGGGGAACTCCGGGACCATCCTGGCCCAGCTGCTGCGCGGCATGAGCGAGATCCTCACCGAGGGCCGTGACGGAGATCACCTGGCCCGGGCGCTGCGCCGGGCCGCCTCCTCCGCGCGCGATGCGGTCGCCCACCCCGTCGAGGGCACCATCCTGAGCGTGGCCTCGGCGGCGGCCTCGGCCGCGGCGGGCATCTCCGACCCGGCGGCCGTCGCCCGCGCCGCCTACGAGGGGGCCCGCAAGGCTCTGGACTCCACCCCCGGACAGCTCGCCGTGCTGGAGCGGGCCGGCGTCGTGGACGCCGGCGGACGGGGACTGGTCACCGTGCTCGGCGCCCTGGTCCAGGCGGTCTCCGGCGAGGCGCCCGCCCGCCCGGTCCACGCGACCAGGACGACCGTCACCGCCTCCCCCGAGCCCTGCCCGGACGGCGGGCCGGCCTTCGAGGTCATCTATCTGCTGGAGGCGGACGACGAGGCCGTGGCCCGGCTCCGCGCCCGGCTCGACGCACTCGGCGACTCCCTGGTGGTGGTGGGCGGCGACGGGTTGTGGAACGTCCATGTACATGTGGACGACGCGGGCGCGGCCGTGGAGGCCGGGATCGAGGCGGGGCGCCCGTACCGCATCCGGATCACCCACTTCGGCACGCCGTCGGCGGAGCCCGTGGAACGGGCCCAGCGCGCCGTCGTGGCGGTACTGCCCGGCGAGGGACTCGCCGCCCTGTGCGCCGAGGCGGGCGCCACCACCCTGCTGGCCAGGCCCGGGGAGCCGCCTGCGAGCGGCGAGCTGGTCGAGGCCATCCGCCGCGCCCACGCGCGCGAGGTGGTGCTCCTGCCGAACGACTCCGAACTGCGGCACACCGCCGGTGCCGCCGCCGAACAGGCCCGGGCGGAAGGCATCCGGGTGGCCCTGATCCCGACCCGCGCCGCCGTCCAGGGCATCGCCGCGCTGGCCGTCCACGAACCGGACCGCCGCTTCGACGAGGACGTGGTCGCGATGACCGCCGCGGCCGGCACCACCCGCTACGGCGAACTGGCCTTCGCCGAGGCCCAGTCGTTCACCTCGGCCGGCGTCTGCCAGGCCGGCGACGTCCTCGGCCTCATCGACGGCGACGTCGCGGTGATCGGCCAGGATCTGTCCACCACCGCGGTGACGGTCCTGGACCGCATGCTCTCGGCCGGCGGTGAACTGGTCACCCTCGTCCTCGCCGACGACGCCCCACCGGAGCTGGCCGGACTGCTGGAGGCCCATGTCCGCGAGGCCCACCTGGCCGTCGACACGATCACCTACCAGGGCGGCAGCCAGGCATCCCCGCTCCTGATCGGCGTCGAATAGCGCACTTGTCACTGCCGTGGTGTGCAATGGATCGCGTGCCTGCGTTCGACGAACCACTGAAGAAGCTGCTCGGGCCCGCCACCGCCAAGGTGATGGCCGAGCACCTCGACCTGCACACCGTCGGTGATCTGCTCCACCACTACCCGAGGCGGTACGCGGAGCGCGGCGAGCTGACCGCGCTCGCCGACCTGCCGCTCGACGAGCACGTCACCGTGGTCGCCCAGGTCGCCGACGCGCGCGTGCTGACGTTCAACGGCGCCAGGGGCCGCGGCCAGCGCCTCGAAGTGACCATCACCGACGGCAGCGGCCGGCTGCAACTGGTCTTCTTCGGCAAGGGCGTCCACAAGCCCCACAAGGAGCTGCTCCCCGGCACACGCGCGATGTTCGCCGGCAAGGTCTCGCTCTTCAACCGCAAACTGCAGCTCGCCCACCCGGCGTACGAGCTGCTGCGCGGCGACGGCGACGAGGCGGTCGACTCCTGGGCCGGAGCGCTGATCCCGATCTACCCCGCCACCACGAAGCTGGAGTCCTGGAAGATCGCCAAGGCGGTCGACGCGGTGCTGCCCAGCGCCCGGGAGGCGGTCGACCCGCTGCCGCCCGCGCTGCGCGAGGGCCGCGGCCTCACCGGTCTGCCGGACGCCCTGCACAAGGTCCACCGCCCGCGCACCAAGGCCGACATCGCCGACGCGCGCGACCGCCTCAAGTGGGACGAGGCGTTCGTGCTCCAGGTCGCGCTCGCCCGCCGGCGGTACGCCGAGACCCAACTGCCCGCCGTCGCACGGAAGCCGGCCCCCGACGGCCTGCTCGCGGCCTTCGACGCCAAGCTGCCCTTCACCCTCACGGAGGGCCAGCAGAAGGTCTCCGGGGAGATCTTCGACGACCTGGCCACCGAGCACCCGATGCACCGGCTCCTCCAGGGCGAGGTCGGATCCGGCAAGACCATGGTCGCCCTCCGGGCGATGCTCGCCGTGGTCGACGCGGGCGGTCAGGCCGCCATGCTCGCCCCCACCGAGGTCCTGGCCCAGCAGCACCACCGCTCGGTCGTGGAGATGATGGGCGAGCTCGCCGAGGGCGGCATGCTCGGGGGCGCCGAACAGGCCACCAAGGTCGTCCTGCTCACCGGCTCCATGGGCGCGGCCGCCCGCCGCCAGGCCCTGCTGGACCTGGTCACCGGCGAGGCGGGCATCGTCATCGGCACCCACGCGCTGATCGAGGACAAGGTGCAGTTCCACGACCTCGGCCTGGTCGTGGTGGACGAGCAGCACCGCTTCGGCGTGGAGCAGCGCGACGCCCTGCGCGGAAAGGGCCACTCCCGGGGGGAGAAGCGGATCCCGCACCTGCTGGTCATGACGGCCACGCCGATCCCGCGCACGGTCGCCATGACGGTCTTCGGCGATCTGGAGACCTCGGTCCTCGACCAGTTGCCGGCGGGACGCTCCCCCATCGCCAGCCATGTCGTCCCCGCCCAGGACAAGCCGCACTTCCTCGCCCGCGCCTGGGAGCGGGTGCGCGAGGAGGTCGAGAACGGCCACCAGGCGTACGTCGTCTGCCCCCGCATCGGCGATTCCCTCGACGAGGCGGCCGCGTCCGGCAAGAAGTCCAAGGAGGAGGAGGGGGCGGAGAAGCGTCCCCCGCTCGCCGTCCTGGACGTCGCCGAACAGCTCGCCGGGGGCCCGCTCGCCGGTCTGCGCGTCGAGGTGCTGCACGGCCGCATGGCCCCGGACGACAAGGACGGCGTGATGCGCCGCTTCGCCGCGGGCGACACCGACGTCCTCGTCGCGACCACCGTCATCGAGGTCGGCGTCAACGTGCCCAACGCCACCGCCATGGTGATCATGGACGCGGACCGGTTCGGCGTCTCGCAGCTGCACCAGCTGCGCGGCCGTGTCGGCCGCGGCTCCGCCCCCGGCCTGTGCCTGTTGGTCACCGAGATGCCCGAGGCGAGCCCGGCCCGCCGTCGCCTCGCCGCCGTCGCCTCCACCCTCGACGGCTTCGAGCTCTCCCGCATCGACCTCGAAGAGCGCCGTGAGGGCGATGTCCTGGGCCAGGCCCAGTCCGGCGTGAAGTCCTCCCTGCGCATGCTCACGGTCATCGACGACGAGGAGGTCATCGCCGCCGCCCGGGAGGAGGCCGTCGCGGTGGTGACCGCCGATCCGGAACTGGAGCACCTCCCCGAGCTGCGCACGGCACTGGAGGCCCTGCTCGACAAGGAGCGCGAGCGGTACCTGGAGAAGGGCTGATCCGGCTCCGGGGCCGGACGGCGCACCCGTGCCGCGAGCCCATATCGTGGAGTCACAGACCCCATCCGAAGGACCGAGGACCGCAGATGACCCGCGTGATCGCCGGCGTGGCCGGCGGACGCCGCCTGGCAGTTCCGCCGGGCAACGGCACCCGCCCCACCTCCGACCGGGCGCGCGAGGGCCTGTTCTCCACCTGGGAATCGCTTCTCGGGACACTCGAGGGCATCCGGATCGCCGATCTGTACGCCGGGTCCGGTGCCGTCGGCCTGGAGGCGCTCTCCCGCGGCGCCGCCCACGCCCTGCTCGTCGAGGCCGACAGCAGGGCCGCCAGGGTCGTCCGTGAGAACGTCCGGGGGCTGGGCCTCCCCGGGGCCGAGGTCCGCACCGGCAAAGCGGAACAGATCGTGACAGGTCCGGCGCCGACCCTGCCGTACGACGTGGTGTTCCTCGACCCGCCGTACGCCGTTTCCGACGGCGATCTTGGGGAGATCCTCCTCACACTCCTCGCTCAGGGCTGGCTCGCGGAGGATGCCCTCGTCACCGTGGAGCGCAGCACCAGAGGCGGGGAATTCGCCTGGCCGCGGGGATTCGAGCCACTGCGGGCCCGTCGCTACGGCGAGGGAACGTTTTGGTACGGTCGCGCCGCCTCTACGTGCGAAGACGCACCATGACCGGACCGGAGAGCGAGGGACTTCAGTTGCGCCGCGCAGTCTGTCCGGGGTCGTTCGACCCCATCACCAACGGACACCTCGACATCATCGCCCGCGCCTCCAAGCTGTACGACGTCGTGCACGTCGCGGTGATGATCAACCAGTCCAAGAAGGGGCTGTTCACCGTCGAGGAGCGGATCGAGCTGATCCGCCAGGTCACCGCCGACTTCGGCAACGTCGAGGTGGAGTCCTTCCACGGCCTTCTCGTCGACTTCTGCAAGCAGCGGGAGATCCCGGCCATCGTCAAGGGGCTCCGCGCGGTCAGCGACTTCGACTACGAGCTCCAGATGGCCCAGATGAACAACGGCCTCTCGGGCGTCGAGACCCTCTTCGTACCGACCAACCCGACCTACAGCTTCCTCTCGTCCTCCCTGGTCAAGGAGGTCGCCGCCTGGGGCGGCGACGTGTCGCACCTGCTCCCGCCGGTGGTGCACGAGGCCCTGGTCGAGCGCCTGCGCCGGAAGTGACCCCCGCGCACCCCGTCTGACAGAACGTCACCCGGTGTCGGCCGGGAGCCGACTGGCCTTACAGTCGTCCCGTCGTCTCCAATCCGGCTGTAGAGAGTGTGGCGAGCACACGGTGGACGTGCAGAAGAAGCTCGACGAGATCGTCGCGACGGTCGGGAACGCCCGTTCCATGCCCATGTCGGCCTCCTGCGTGGTCAACCGCGCCGAGCTGCTGTCGCTGCTCGAAGAGCTCCGGGAGGCCCTTCCCGGCTCGCTCGCCCAGGCCCGGGAGCTGATCGGCGGCCGCGACCAGATGGTCGAGCAGGCCCGGCAGGAGGCCGAGCGGATCATCGAGGCCGCCCACGCCGAACGCGGCTCGCTGATCTCCGACACCCAGGTCGCCCGCCAGTCGCAGGAGGAGGCCGACCGCATCCTCGCCGAGGCCCGCCGCGAGGCCGAGGAGATCCGCGCCGAGGCCGACGACTACGTCGACTCCAAGCTGGCCAACTTCGAGGTCGTCCTCACCAAGACCATCGGCTCCGTCGACCGCGGCCGCGAGAAGCTGCTCGGCCGGGGCCCCGGCGACCCCGCCGACGACGACGCCCCCGAGTACAGCTCCGACCCGCAGACCCTGATCCGCCGCGCGGACGACTACGTCGACGCCAAGCTCGGTGCCTTCGAAGCCGTGCTGTCCAAGACCCTCGAAGCCGTCGGCCGCGGCCGGCAGAAGCTGCACGGCAGGATCGCCACCGACGACCTCGGCGCCCACATGGCGGCCCAGGACGCGGCCGGCGCACCGGGGCACACCAGCGACGCCGACTACCTGGCCGGCCTGGCCGAGCTCGCCGACCCCGAGCCGGGCCGGTCCGCCCAGGCCGCCCCTCAGCCCGTCGCGGCACAGGTGCCGCAGATCCCGGTCCAGCAGCCCGACCCGTACGCCTACCAGCAGCCCCAGCACAGCCAGGAGGCGTACGGCTACCAGCAGGACCCGTACGCGTACCAGCAGCACCCGCAGCAGGGCTACGACCAGGGCTACGGGCAGCAGGCCGACCCCTACGGCTACGGCGGGCAGCACCAGGTCCCGGCCCAGCCGCAGCCGCAGACCGCCGCGCTCGACGAGACGAGCTTCTTCGACACCAGCATGATCGACATGGAGCAGCTGCGGCGGTACGAGCAGGGCCGCTGAGCGGCCGGCCGGCATCCCGGACGCTTCCCGGCAGCCCTCCGCGGCCGTCTCCACGGTCCGGATTGGGCTCTGGGTGAAGCGTCCAGTATCCTGGCTGTTCGGTCGCGAGTACGTCCGCGATCCGGGCTGCCCGCTTCGTCGTACGACGAATGGCGGGGCGGCCCCCACACGATTCCGAAAGCGGGAAAAGCCCTGAGTACGCGCCTCGACCACCGCAACCCCCTCGTGTTCGACACGCACGAGCTGGGTCGGCGTCCCGGTGCGCTCCAGCGGCTGACCCGCTCGGTCGAGGCCCCAGCGGACCTCGGGATCGACGGGGTCATCGGCGTACCGGAGGGCTCGCCCGTCGAGCTCGAACTCCGTCTCGAGTCGGTCATGGAAGGTGTGCTCGTCACAGGCACCGCCCGTGCGTCGGCCGAGGGGGAGTGCGTAAGGTGTCTGGAGCCGCTGCGCCAAGAGGTCGTGGCGGACTTCCAGGAGATGTTCTCGTACCCCGACACCGACGACCGGGGCCGTTCCGCGGCCTCGGGCGACGATGCCGAGGACGACGAGGACATGATCCCCCTCGAGGACGGCATGTTCGACCTCGAGCCCGTGCTGCGCGATGCGGTGGTGCTCGCACTGCCGATGCAGCCGGTGTGCCGGGAGGACTGTGCAGGACTGTGCCCCGACTGCGGGGTCAGCCTGAACGACAACCCGGACCACCACCACGACGCCGTCGACATCCGTTGGGCGGCACTGCAGGGACTCGCCGATTCACTCGGGACCGGCGAGAAGGACAACATGGGCGGCGCCGAAGCGGGCGTCGACGAGAAGCAGGAGAAGTAGCCGTGGCTGTTCCGAAGCGGAAGATGTCGCGCAGCAACACGCGCCACCGCCGGTCGCAGTGGAAGGCTGCGGTCCCCACCCTGGTTTCGTGCGAGCGTTGCCAGGAGCCGAAGCAGCAGCACATCGCGTGCCCGAGCTGCGGCACGTACAACAAGCGCCAGGTCCTCGAGGTCTGAGCGGCTGGTGAGAGGCACCGTGTCTGGCCACAAAACGGCGGATGACGCCAAGAAGCAGGCGGAGAACACGGCCTCGTCCCACACGCTTCTGGAAGGGCGGCTCGGGTACCACCTCGAGTCCGCCCTTCTGGTGCGTGCGCTGACCCACCGGTCGTACGCCTACGAGAACGGCGGTCTGCCCACCAACGAGCGCCTGGAGTTCCTCGGCGACTCCGTGCTCGGCCTGGTGGTCACGGACACGCTGTACCGCACCCACCCCGACCTGCCCGAGGGCCAGCTGGCCAAACTGCGGGCCGCGGTGGTCAACTCGCGTGCGCTGGCGGAGGTCGGCCGCGGCCTCGACCTGGGCTCCTTCATCCGGCTCGGCCGTGGTGAAGAGGGCACCGGAGGCCGGGACAAGGCGTCCATCCTCGCCGACACCCTCGAAGCGGTGATCGGCGCGGTCTATCTCGACCAGGGTCTCGAAGCGGCGTCCGAGCTGGTGCACCGGCTCTTCGACCCGCTGATCGAGAAGTCCTCGAACCTCGGCGCCGGCCTGGACTGGAAGACCAGCCTCCAGGAGCTGACCGCGGCCGAGGGCCTCGGTGTCCCGGAGTACCTGGTCACCGAGACCGGACCGGACCACGAGAAGACCTTCACTGCTGCTGCCCGCGTCGGTGGTGTCTCGTACGGCACCGGCACCGGCCGCAGCAAGAAGGAAGCGGAGCAGCAGGCGGCGGAATCCGCCTGGCGGGCCATCCGGGCCGCCGCGGACGAACGGGAGGCGGCGGCGAAGGCCGCGGCCGAAGAGGCCGCCGACCCCTCTTCGACATCCCGGACCGCCGCGGACTCGGCCACGGCCTGACCGCTGCGCTTCCTCGCCCCGTCGCACCCCCCGAACGCCCCGCCGGGCGGGGGGCACGTGCGACGGGGTTTCCCCATGCCGTGTCTCACCCTCCGGAGGACCCCCGTGCCCGAGCTGCCCGAGGTCGAAGTCGTACGGCGCGGCCTGGAGCGCTGGGTGAGCGGCCGGACCGTCGCCGCCGTCGAGGTGCTGCACCCACGTGCCGTGCGGCGGCACCTCGCGGGCGGGGAGGACTTCGCGGCCCGGCTGAAGGGGCACCGCATCGGCGCCGCCCGGCGCCGCGGGAAGTACCTGTGGCTGCCGCTGGACGACACCGACGCGTCCGTGCTCGGGCACCTCGGCATGAGTGGCCAGCTGCTCGTACAGCCCGAGGACGCCCCGGACGAAAAGCACCTGCGCATCCGGATCCGCTTCGACGACCACCTCGGCACCGAGCTGCGCTTCGTCGACCAGCGCACCTTCGGCGGGCTTTCCCTGCACGAGAACACCCCCGACGGGCTGCCCGAGGCGATCGCCCACATCGCCCGCGACCCGCTCGACCCGGACTTCGACGACGCCGCCTTCCACACCGCGCTGCGGCTGCGCCGCACCACCGTCAAGCGCGCCCTGCTCGACCAGACGCTGATCAGCGGGGTCGGCAACATCTACGCGGACGAGGCGCTCTGGCGCTCCCGGCTCCACTACGACCGGCCCACCGCCGGACTCACCCGGCCGCGGTCCGCCGAACTCCTCGGACACGTCCGGGACGTGATGACAGCGGCGCTCGCCGTCGGCGGCACCAGCTTCGACAGCCTGTACGTCAATGTGAACGGCGAGTCGGGGTACTTCGACCGGTCCCTGGACGCCTACGGCCGTGAGGGCGAGCCCTGCCGGCGGTGCGGCACACCCATGCGCCGCCGCCCCTGGATGAACCGGTCCAGCTACTTCTGCCCGCGCTGTCAGCGGCCGCCGCGCATCTCGCCGCGCGCCACGTCGTAGCGCTCGCGGGCCGACAGCACCTCGGGCATCCGGTCCTCGACGAGCCGGATCAGCGCCAGCAGGCGCTCGGCGACGACCCGGCCCAGCGGGGTGAGCTCGTAGTCCACCCGCGGCGGGTTCGTCGGCTGTGCCTCCCGCAGGACCAGGCCGTCCCGCTCCAGCGCGTGCAGCGTCTGGGAGAGCATCTTCTCGCTGACGCCGTCCACCCGGCGCCTCAGTTCGTTGAAGCGGAAACCGCCCTCGTACAGCGCGGTGAGCGTCAGGCCGCCCCACCGTCCCGTCACATGCTCCAGCGTGCCGCGCGAGGGGCAGGCCCGGGAGAACACGTCGAACGCGAGATCGTCGTCCATACCGGTCAGCGTACTGCGGTGCAGCGCCACCCGACGGACAGCGCTTTCGCGAAGTGAGCCGGAACGGGCGCGAGCGGGCAGGGTCCTAGGGCACGCCCTAGAAACCGAAGTCCTGGGTCCACCACGGGCCGCCGGCACCGAAGTGCACACCGACGCCGAGCGTCGTGTAGTCGCAGTTCAGGATGTTGGCGCGGTGGCCGTCGCTGGTCATCCAGGACTGCATCACCGCCTCGGCGTCGGCCTGTCCCCGGGCGATGTTCTCGGCGGCCATCCCCTCGACACCGGCCTTGGCGGCGCGGTCCCAGGGCGACTCGCCGTCGGGGTTGGTGTGCGAGAAGAAGCCGCGCTCCGCCATCTCCTGGCTGAACGCCCGGGCCAGGGAGCCCAGCGACTCGGAGGCGCGCAGCGGGCTGCAGCCCACCTTGGCCCGTTCGGCGTTGACCAGGCTGAGCACCGCGGCCTCGGCCGCCGCCTCCCGGCCGCTGACCGCGGCGCCCGCGGCCGCCGGGGCCTCGGGTCGCGCGGTGGTGCGCTCGGGCGTCGGTGCGGCCGTCGCCGTACGCGTGGGCGCGGCGCTCTTCGTCCTGCTGGGCTCGGCGGCCTCGGTCCGCTTCGGCGCCGGGGACGACGGCTTCGCGCCGGCCGGCGGAGCCGTCTTCGTCGACGGTGCGGCCGAGGGCTTCCCGGCGCCGCGGCTCGGGGAGGCGGACGTGCCGCCCTTCGGCGTGGCGCCGGTCGGAGTGGCGCTCGACTCGCCCTGCGGCTGGAGCAGCTGCGGCACGCCGCCGGACTCCACCCGCTGGTCGGAGGAGCTTCCGCCCACCGTGAACGTGTCGCCCCCGGGGAGCATCCCCGACGCGACCGCGACGGCGCCGACCGCCATGGCGGCGGAGGCACCGAGCAGACCGGTGCGAACGGGGACCACGGCCCGCTTCTTACGGTGGCGTCCCATCTGCGCTGCCTTCCTGCTGTGCGTCCTGGGATCAATGGGACTCGCCCGAATGGGTGAGGCTCATTGCGTCGGGACTGTACGCCATGACGCGTGGGCGAGAAGTGCCGTGAGAGCTATTGGCCGGTTAGCGTGCAGCCATGAATGGAGACGCACGGCTCACCGCCTGGGTACGCGGCCGAGTACAGGGAGTGGGCTTCCGCTGGTTCACCAGGGCCAATGCGCTGGAGATCGGCGGCCTCAAGGGCTTCGCCCTCAATCTCGAGGACGGCAGGGTGCAGGTCGTGGCCGAGGGCCCGAGTGAGAATTGCCACCGTCTTCTGGAATGGCTCCGCTCCGGCGACACACCCGGACGCGTCGACGGAGTCACTGAGATCTGGGACACGCCGCGCGGCGGATACGACGGTTTCGACGTCCGCTGACGATCTTCCCCACCGGCTCCCGCGACCCCGTGCCCCGGCCACCGGAAGCAACGCTTCCAAAGGTCGGGTACGCAAGAAATGACCTGGTGGTTGCCAAGAAAAGGGTTGTCGTGCCACGCTGCGCGGGTAAGGATGATCCACACGCCCCTTCGGGCACCGCGCGAGAGGCGCGGCCGCACAGCAGCGGCCGCCTGCCCCCCGGTCGCCCCTTGATACGGGGCGTGATCGTGTTGACCGTCAAACTTTTTGGTGAGACTCTGGAAGCCCCGCGCACCTTAGCTGTTTGGCAGTAAGAACCGCAGCGGCACCACCCACTGCCGAGCACCGCGGGTGCGAATCCCTCACGACCCACACCGCTTCGGTCGGTCACTCAGTGTGGAGGACCATCCATCATGGCAAAGGCGCTTCTCGGTTATGTCGGCGGTTCCGACCCGCGACTTCTCGCCGAGATGCGACGGCTTCAGCAGCGCGTCCAGGACCTGGAGTCCGAGCTCGTACGGATTCAGTCCGAGAACGACGCGCTCAACGCTGCCGCCGCACACAGCGAGCTGCTCGACGGCATCGACATCGACGTACCCAAGGCGGAGCCTGCGCTCACCTGACCCCCAGCCCCCATCGGGCAGGTGAGAAACACTCTCGCGAGATATGCAAGGGACGCCCAGGGCGTCCCTTCTTTCTTGCCATACGCCGCGGATCCCGGAATTCACCCCCCGTACGCCTCTCCCTCACCATCTGAGATGCCCTGCGCGTTCATGGGTCAAACGAGGCCCGGCAGGTAGAGTCCGGGGGCGTGCACCTCAAGGCCCTGACCCTGCGCGGATTCAAATCCTTCGCCTCCGCCACCACACTCCGGTTCGAACCGGGCATCACCTGTGTCGTGGGGCCGAACGGCTCGGGCAAGTCCAATGTCGTGGACGCCCTCTCCTGGGTCATGGGCGAGCAGGGCGCCAAGTCGCTGCGCGGCGGCAAGATGGAGGACGTCATCTTCGCCGGGACGACCGGGCGGCCCCCGCTCGGCCGCGCCGAGGTCTCCCTCACCATCGACAACTCCGACGGCGCGCTGCCCATCGACTACGCCGAGGTCACCCTCACCCGGATCATGTTCCGGGGCGGCAGCAGCGAGTACCAGATCAACGGCGACACCTGCCGGCTGCTGGACATCCAGGACCTGCTCAGCGACTCCGGCATCGGCCGCGAAATGCACGTCATCGTCGGCCAGGGCCAGCTCGACTCGGTCCTGCACGCCGATCCGATGGGGCGCCGCGCCTTCATCGAGGAGGCCGCCGGCGTCCTCAAGCACCGCAAGCGCAAGGAGAAGGCGCTGCGGAAGCTGGACGCCATGCAGGCCAACCTCGCCCGCGTCCAGGACCTCACCGACGAACTGCGCCGCCAGCTCAAGCCGCTCGGCCGGCAGGCCGCGGTGGCCCGGCGGGCCGCCGTCATCCAGGCCGATCTCCGCGACGCCCGGCTCAGGCTCCTCGCCGACGACCTCGTACGCCTCCAGGAGGCGCTGAGGGCCGAGATCGCCGACGAGGCCGCGCTGAAGCAGCGCAAGGAACGGGCCGAGACCGAGCTGAAGGCGGCCCTCAACCGCGAGTCGGAGCTGGAGGACGAGGTACGGCGCCTGGCGCCGCGGCTGCAGCGCGCCCAGCAGACCTGGTACGAGCTGTCGCAGCTGGCCGAGCGGGTGCGCGGCACGATCTCGCTGGCCGACGCGCGGGTCAAGAGCGCCACCGCCCAGCCGCCGGAGGAACGGCGCGGGCGCGACCCCGAGGACATGGAGCGCGAGGCCGCCCGTGTCCGCGAGCAGGAGGCGGAGCTGGAGGCCGCGCTGGAAGCCGCCGAGCGGGCGCTGGAGGACACCGTCGCCCACCGTGCCGAACTGGAGCGGGAACTGGCGGTCGAGGAGCGGCGCCTCAAGGACGTGGCACGGGCCATCGCCGACCGGCGCGAGGGCCTCGCCCGGCTGTCGGGGCAGGTCAACGCCGCCCGCGGCAAGGCCGCTTCGGCCCAGGCGGAGATCGACCGGCTGGCCGCCGCACGCGACGAGGCCCAGGAACGGGCCGTCGCCGCCCAGGAGGAGTACGAGCAGCTCAAGGCCGAGGTCGACGGGCTGGACGCCGGCGACGCCGAACTGGCCGAGCGACACGAGGCGGCCAGGAGCGAACTCGCCGAGGCCGAGGCGGCGCTGGCCGAGGCCCGGGAGGCGGCCACCACCGCCGAACGCCGGCGCGCCGCCACCCAGGCCCGCCACGAGGCACTCGCGCTCGGGCTGCGCCGCAAGGACGGCACCGGTGCCCTGCTCGGCGCGGCCGACCGCCTCACCGGACTGCTGGGCCCGGCCGCCGAGCTCCTCACCGTCACCGCGGGGTACGAAGTCCCCGTCGCCGCCGCCCTCGGCGCGGCCGCCGACGCACTCGCGGTCCGGGACCCGGCCACGGCCGCCGAGGCGATCCGGCTGCTGCGCAAGCAGGACGCGGGCCGCGCGGCGCTGCTGCTGGGCGGGGTGCCGGGCCGCGAGGAGCCGCGTGAGGAGCGGCCCGACGGGCCGCCGTACGCCGTCGATCTGGTGCGCGGCCCCGAGGAACTGATGCCCGCCGTGCGCCGCCTGCTGCGGGACGTGGTGGTGGTCGGCACCCTGGAGGACGCCGAGGACCTGGTGTACGCCCGGCCCGGTCTGATCGCCGTCACCGCCGACGGCGACGTCCTCGGCGCGCACTTCGCGCACGGCGGGTCGGCCGGCGCTCCCAGCCTCCTGGAAGTGCAGGCGTCCGTCGACGAGGCCGCCGCGGAGCTCGCGGAGCTGGCCGTCCGGTGCGACGAGCTGGCCCTGCGGCAGCAGGAGGCGGCCGAACGCAGACGTGCCTCGGCCGCGCGGGTCGAGGAGCTGGGGGAGCGGCGCCGGGCCGCCGACCGGGAGAAGTCCTCGGTGGCGCAGGCGCTGGGGCGGCTCGCCGGGCAGGCGCGCGGCGCCGCCGGTGAGGCCGAGCGCACCACGGCCGCCGCGGCCCGGGCCCAGGAGGCTCTGGAGAAGGCGACGGCGGAGGCCGAGGAGCTTGCCGAGCGGCTGCTCGTGGCGGAGGAGGCCGCCTCCTTCGGGGACGGGGAGGAGGAGCCGGACACCGCGGTCCGCGACCGGCTCGCCGCCGACGGTGCCAACGCCCGGCAGACCGAGATGGAGGCCCGCCTCCAGGTCCGCACGCACGAGGAGCGGGTCAAGGGCCTGGCCGGGCGCGCCGACGCGCTGGACCGGGGCGCCCGAGCCGAGCGCGAGGCACGCGCGCGGGCCGAGCAGCGCCGTGCCCGGCTGCGCCACGAGGCCGAGGTCGCCACCGCCGTCGCGTCCGGCGCCCGCCAGCTGCTCGCGCACGTCGAGGTCTCCCTCGTACGGGCCGAGCAGGAACGTGCCGCCGCTGAGGCCGCGAAGGCGGCGCGCGAGCAGGAGCTGGGCACCGCCCGCGCGCTGGGCCGGGAGCTGAAGGGCGAGCTGGACAAGCTCACGGACTCCGTGCACCGCGGTGAGGTCCTCGGTGCCGAGAAGCGGCTGAGGATCGAGCAGCTGGAGACCAAGGCCCTGGAGGAGCTGGGCGTGGAGCCGGCCGGCCTGGTCTCCGAGTACGGCCCCGACCAGCCGGTCCCGCCGTCCCCGCCGGCCGAGGGGGAGGAGCTCCCGGAGGACCCGGAGCATCCCCGCAATCAGCCGAGACGTTTCGTCCGCGCGGAACAGGAGAAACGCCTGAAGTCGGCGGAACGGGCGTACCAGCAGCTCGGGAAGGTGAATCCGCTCGCGCTGGAGGAGTTCGCGGCGCTGGAGGAGCGGCACCAGTTCCTCTCCGAGCAGCTCGAGGACCTGAAGAAGACGCGGGCCGACCTCCTTCAGGTGGTGAAGGAGGTGGACGAACGTGTCGAGCAGGTCTTCACCGAGGCCTACCGGGACACGGCGCGCGAGTTCGAAGGGGTCTTCTCGCGCCTCTTCCCCGGCGGGGAGGGCCGGCTCGTGCTGACCGACCCCGACAACATGCTGACCACGGGTGTGGACGTGGAGGCCAGGCCGCCCGGGAAGAAGGTCAAGCGGCTGTCGCTGCTCTCGGGCGGTGAGCGGTCGCTGACGGCGGTGGCCATGCTGGTGTCGATCTTCAAGGCCCGGCCGAGCCCGTTCTACGTCATGGACGAGGTCGAGGCGGCCCTCGACGACACCAACCTCCAGCGGCTGATCCGGATCATGCAGGAGCTCCAGGAAAGCTCACAGCTGATCGTGATCACCCACCAGAAGCGGACGATGGAGGTCGCGGACGCGCTGTACGGCGTCTCCATGCAGGGCGACGGGGTCTCCAAGGTCATCAGCCAGCGCCTCCGTTGATCGCCTTCAAGTACTGAACACAATCTGACACGCCGTGGCCTCGGGCGAATTTCTTGCCAGGTATTGACTTCGAAACTTGAAGGCATAGTCTCTGCAACGTTGCTTTTACCTTCAAGTGGTGGGCGCCATGAAGTTGTGTGCCACTTGAAGGGCTCGCCCCCTATGCCCGGCGACGCTGCCGGGCCCAGGAGTTCACGTGACCAGCACCGCGCAGCCACCGGCGTCGGGGGCCCGTCAGGCCCATCCCGACCACCTCGGGCATGTCATCTTCATCACGGCCGCCGCCGCGATGGGCGGCTTCCTCTTCGGCTACGACAGCTCCGTGATCAACGGCGCCGTCGAGGCGATCCGGGACCGCTACGACATCGGCTCGGGCACCCTGGCCCAGGTCATCGCCATCGCCCTGATCGGCTGCGCCATCGGCGCCGCGACCGCCGGCCGTATCGCCGACCGCATCGGCCGCATCCGCTGCATGCAGATCGCCGCCGTGCTGTTCACGGTGAGCGCCGTCGGCTCCGCCGTGCCGTTCACCCTCTGGGACCTCGCCATGTGGCGGGTCATCGGCGGCTTCGCCATCGGCATGGCCTCCGTGATCGGCCCCGCCTACATCGCCGAGGTCGCCCCCGCCGCCTACCGCGGCCGCCTCGGCGCCTTCCAGCAGGCCGCCATCGTCATCGGCATCGCCGTCTCGCAGCTGGTCAACTGGGCCATCCTCAACCTCGCCGACGGCGACCAGCGCGGCACCGTCGCCGGGCTCGAGGCCTGGCAGTGGATGCTCGGCGTCATGGTCGTCCCGGCCGTCCTCTACGGCCTGCTCTCCTTCGCGATCCCCGAGTCACCCCGGTTCCTGATCTCCGTCGGCCGCGAGGACAAGGCGAAGGAGGTCCTCGCCGAGGTCGAGGGCCACGGCGTCGACCTGGACGCGCGTGTCGCCGAGATCGAGCTGGCGATGCGCCGCGAGCACAAGTCCACCTTCCGCGACCTGCTCGGCAGCCGCTTCGGCTTCCTGCCGATCGTCTGGGTCGGCATCGGCCTGTCGGTCTTCCAGCAGCTCGTCGGCATCAACGTCGCCTTCTACTACTCCTCGACGCTGTGGCAGTCCGTCGGCATCGACCCGTCGAGCTCGTTCTTCTACTCCTTCACCACGTCGATCATCAACATCATCGGCACCGTGATCGCGATGGTCCTCGTGGACCGGGTCGGCCGCCGGCCGCTCGCCCTCGTCGGCTCCGCCGGTATGGCCGTCGCCCTCGCCTTCGAGGCCTGGGCCTTCTCCGCCGACCTCGTCAACGGCAAGCTGCCCACCACCGAGGGCGTCGTCGCCCTGATCGCCGCCCACGTCTTCGTGCTCTTCTTCGCCCTCTCCTGGGGCGTGGTGGTCTGGGTCTTCCTCGGCGAGATGTTCCCCAACCGGATCCGTGCCGCCGCCCTCGGCGTCGCCGCCTCCGCGCAGTGGATCGCCAACTGGGCCATCACCGCCAGCTTCCCGTCCCTGGCGGACTGGAACCTCTCCGGCACCTACGTCATCTACACGGTCTTCGCCGTGCTCTCCATCCCCTTCGTGCTCACGTACGTGAAGGAGACCAAGGGCAAGGCGTTGGAGGAGATGGGCTAATCCCCGCTGCCCCTCTCCTCGGTCACGAAACTGCCCCGGCTCAGCCCCTCAGGGTCCTGAGCCGGGGCAGTACGCGTTCGCCCAGCAGATGCAGACTCCGCCAGCCCTCGTCCACCGGCATCCCGCCGCACAGCGGATGCAGCACCAGACTCTCCGACGCCGAATCCAGGCACTCCTCGGGCGTCACGATCCGGTACACGCCCTCCGCGCGCAGCTCCTCCACCGTCGTCGCCCGCGAACGCACCGCAGACGGGATGTCCTTCGACTGCCAGGAGGCGTACGTCCGCGCCTCGTGCAGGAAGTGCTCGCCGTACAACGCCCAGGTGCGGTCGGGGTCCTCCGCCAGGTGCAGCAGCGGCGTGCTCGCCGCCGGCATCATGCAGAACCCCTCCGTGCCGAAGGCCGCACGCCGCTCCTGGTAGTAGGCCTCCAGCTCCGGCAGATGGGCGCTCGGGAAGAACGGCAGGCCCAGCCGGGCCGCGCGCCGGGCGGCCGCCCGGGACGAGCCGCCCACCAGCAGCAGCGGATGGGGTCTGCTGTACGGGCGGGGGGAGACCCGTACCGTACGCCCCTGGTACTCGAACTCCTCACCCGTCCACGCCCGCAGCAGCGTCTCCAGCAGCAGGTCCTGGAGCTTGCCGCGCCGGCCCCAGTCGACGCCGTACGCCTCGTACTCCTCGGGCCGGTAGCCGATGCCCGCGACCGTCACCAGCCGCCCCCCGGACAGCAGGTCCAGTACGGCGATCTCCTCGGCCAGCCGCAGCGGGTCGTGCAACGGGCCGATGACCGCGGAGACGGTGACCGTGATCCGGCGGGTCGCTCCGAAGACCGCGCCGGCGAAGACGAAGGGGGAGGGCAGCCAGTTGTTGGCGGCGCCGTGGTGCTCCTCGGTCTGGATCGTGCCGACGCCGCGGTCGTCCGCGTACGCCGCCATCTCCAGCGCCGCGCGATAGCGGTCGGAGAGCTCCCCGGGCGTCGCACCGGGGGCGACGAGATTGAACCGGACGACTGTGACGGCCATGAGAAGTCCCCCTCCGCCGGACGGTGAGCCGACGCAGGGGGACCGTAGCTGACGTAGCGTCAGTTGGAAACAGTGGCGGCCAGGGGTTCCTCCGCCCCGGCCCCGGCGGCGGGCCCGGCGGCCCGGTCGCGCGGCAGCGCGGCGTAGAGCGCCGCCGCCGCCAGGATCGTCAGCAGCCAGCCCAGACCGTTCGTCCCGATCCAGGAGCCGGCCAGCGGGCCGGCGAACCAGTCGACCCGGGTGAAGACCAGCCCGACGAGCAGGGCGGCGCCCCACGCGGTCATCGCCTGCCAGGCGAAGCCGCCCCGGTACCAGTACGCGCTGGTGCGGGTGGTGTCCATCAGCGCCTCCCCGTCGTACGACGTCCGGCGCAGCATGTCGACGCCGAAGACCCCGATCCACGCCGAGAACGCCACCGCCAGCAGCGTCAGGAACGAGACGAACGAGCCGATGAAGCTCGTGGCCACCACCATCAGCAGAAAACCGAAGATCAGGCTGATCAGCGCGTTCACACTCACGGCCCAGGCCCGCGGGACCTTGATCCCGAGGGTCTGCGCGGTGAACCCGGCCGAGTACATCGACATGGAGTTGATCAACAGCATGCCGACCAGCGCGATGAGCAGGTACGGCACGGAGAGCCAGGCCGGCAGCAGTTCGCCGATGAACGACACCGGGTCCTGCGCGGACGCCAGGTCCGGCGTGCCCACCGCCATCACCGCGCCCATCAGGACCATCGGCAGCACGACGATCCCGGCGCCGCCGACCGTGGAGCCCACCATGGCCCTGGACGACGCCGTACGCGGCAGGTAGCGGGTGAAGTCCGGGCCGGAGGGCACCCAGCTGATGCCGCCCGCGGCGAGCGTGCCGATGCCCGCGATCATCATCGCGGTTGAGCCCGCGGGCTTGTCGAAGACCGCGCTCCAGTCCGTGTTCGCCACCAGGTGGCCCAGCACCAGCACCGAGAAGGCGCCGAACAGATACGTCGACCAGGTGCTGCAGACCCGCAGGGCGTTGATGCCCAGGCCCGAGACCAGGAACGTGCAGGCCACGAAGAGGAGGAGGGTGACGACGATCAGCGGGGTGCTGCTCTTCACGCCGAAGCACAGATCGAGCACGGTCAGCAGGGCGTACGCCCCCGTCACGGCGTTGATCGTCTCCCAGCCCCAGCGCGCCACCCAGATCAGCGTGCCCGGGAAGAGGTTCCCGCGCTGGCCGAACACCGCGCGGGACAGAGCCATGCCGGGCGAGCCGCCGCGCTTCCCGGCGATCGAGATCAGGCCGACGATCCCGTACGAGAGGATGGGGGCGGCCGTCGCGACGACCAGCACCTGCCAGAGGTTCAGGCCGTTGAACACGATCAGGCCGGCGCCCATGGTGAGCAGCAGCACACTGATGTTCGCCGCGACCCAGGTGGGGAACAGCTCCCGGATGTGCCCGGTCCGCTCGGCGTCGGGGACCGGTTCGAGACCGCGGGTCTCTATCGCGCCTTCGGATGCGGAGGCGTGGGGCATGGATCAGCTCCGTGCGGAAGTGGGGGATCTCACGACATCGTACATTCCCCCCAAAAGACCCAGATAGGGGCCTACTCCCCTGGGGGATACTGGTCGGGTTATGGAAATCGTCATCCTTGCTGTAGTCATCGCTCTGGTCGCGGTCGGCGCGATCAGCGGCCTCGTGGTCAGCAGCCGCAAGAAGAAGCAGCTGCCCCCTCCGCAGGCGCCGCCCAGCACGCCGACCATCACAGCTCCGCCCGCCGAGCCGCACGTCGGCGAGGAGGCGGAGACACCGCGGGAGGAACCGCGCCGCACGATCGAGGAGGTGGACCTCCCGACGGCCGAACAGGCGCTCGAAGCCCCGGCCGCCCTCGAGGACCCCCTCGTCACGGCGCCGCCCGCGCCCGAGATCGAGGTCCCGGAACCGACCGCGGGCCGGCTGGTCCGGCTGCGTGCCCGGCTCGCCCGCTCACAGAACTCGCTCGGCAAGGGGCTGCTCTCCCTGCTGTCCCGGGAGCACCTCGACGAGGAGACCTGGGAAGAGATCGAGGACACCCTCCTCACCGCCGACGTCGGCGTCACACCCACCCAGGAGCTCGTGGAGCGGCTGCGTGAGCGCGTGAAGGTCCTCGGCACCCGGACGCCCGCGGAGCTGCGCGGCCTGCTCCGGGAGGAGCTGCTGACCCTGGTCGGCACGGACTACGACCGCACCGTGCACACGGAGAGCGACACCGCCACGCCGGGCATCGTGATGGTCGTCGGTGTGAACGGCACCGGCAAGACCACGACCACGGGCAAGCTCGCGCGTGTCCTGGTGGCCGACGGCAAGTCGGTCGTGCTGGGCGCCGCGGACACCTTCCGCGCCGCCGCCACCGATCAGCTCCAGACCTGGGGCGACCGGGTCGGCGCCCGCACGATCCGCGGCCCGGAGAACGGCGACCCGGCGTCGGTCGCCTTCGACGCGGTCAAGGAGGGCATCGCCGAGGGGGCCGACGTGGTGCTCATCGACACCGCGGGCCGGCTGCACACCAAGACCGGTCTCATGGACGAGCTCGGCAAGGTCAAGCGGGTCGTCGAGAAGCACGGCCCGCTGGACGAGGTCCTGCTGGTCCTGGACGCCACGACCGGTCAGAACGGTCTCGTCCAGGCGCGCGTCTTCGCCGAGGTGGTCGACATCACCGGCATCGTGCTGACCAAGCTGGACGGCACCGCCAAGGGCGGCATCGTCGTGGCGGTCCAGCGAGAGCTGGGAGTCCCGGTCAAGCTGATCGGTCTGGGCGAGGGCCCGGACGACCTGGCTCCGTTCGAGCCCGAGGCCTTCGTCGACGCCCTGATCGGCGACTGAGCACCACCGAGTTCCCCAGGGGCGCCCCGGGCGGCTACCGCCGGGGCGCCCCTTCGTGTGTGCTGCCGCCTCCGCCTCCGCCTCCGGCTCCGGGGCCCGGGGCCGGCGCGTACCTCGGGCCGCCTCGTGCGCCGGGGCCACCTCGTGTCCCGGGCCACCTCGTACCGTGGGCCGCCTCGTGCGCCGGGCGGCTTCGGGTCAGGCCGCGGACCGGTGGCAGATGTACGCCAGGGTGCCCAGCAGCAGACGGGCCTGCGGCGGCGCCCCGGCGTTCAGCGCCGGCGGGCGCAGCCAGCGGGCGGGGCCCAGTCCGGCGTGGTCGGAGGGCGGGGCCGTGATGTGGTGGCCCGGGCCCAGGCCGCGCAGGTCGAGGCCCGCGTCGTCCCACCCCATGCGGTAGAGCAGCCGGGGCAGCTCGGCCGCCGCCCCCGGGGCCACGAAGAACTGCGCCCGACCGGTCGGCGTGGCGCACACCGGGCCGAGCGGCAGCCCCATCCGCTCCAGGCGCACCAGTGCGCGGCGCCCGGCTGCCTCGGCGACCTCCAGGACGTCGAACGTACGGCCCACCGGCAGCAGCAGCGCCGCGCCCGGGAACCGCGACCACGTCCCGGTCACCTCGTCGAGCGTCGCGCCGGCCGGCACTTCGGGCGCGAACCCCAGCGGATGCGCGCCGGGGGACGAGCACGCCACGTCCCCGCAGGAGCACCGGCCGGACGCCGCCCGGGCGCCGGGGACCACGTCCCAGCCCCACAGGCCGGTGTACTCCGCCGCCACGGTGCACTCCGCGGCGCGGCCGGCCCGCCACCGCGAACCGGACAAGCTCGTCAACCCGGACCGCATCTCACGGATACGGGTGGTGCCGATCGTGAAGCCCATGCCCCCTCCAACGGGTGGAACTCGCCGGTGGTTACGACCTGGAGTCCATCGGTCACACTCCGTCGCCGCCACCCCCTGAAGAGGGGCTCCCAGAGGCGCCCGGGGTGGTGCGTCCCGTCGCGCGCGCCTCGTTCCACAACGACCCGCCGACTCCAGATTCGTGCTGTGTCAAGTGAATCGCGCCTGGCAGGAGGCGACTTCATTCGAAGGGGTGGCGAATGGTGGCGTTTACGGAATCAGCCTCGCGGGACGGGTGATCGTAGGATTACTTTCGGTGCACGAACCTTCGGGGTAGCGACCGCGCCGCAGGGTATGCCGGAGGCAAGACGGCTCGCCCGTTCGAAAGGGTGCGGTCGCCGGACGGATGGCCACAACTCACGGCATTCTGATAAGGGTTCGCGCAACAAAAGCGATTTCGGCGGGATGGGGGCGTTCCAGTGGGCAGCAGCGGCGCAGACGGTACGAATGCCGGCAAGCGCCCGAACGAGCAACTGAGCTCGTGGTTCGTGCGCAGTGGCTGGTCCAAGGGCGAGCTCGCGCGACAAGTGAACCGCCGGGCGCGCCAGATGGGCGCACACCACATCAGCACAGACACCTCCCGGGTGCGGCGCTGGCTCGACGGCGAGCAGCCACGTGAGCCGATCCCGCGCATCCTCTCCGAGCTGTTCTCCGAGCGGTTCGGCTCCGTCGTCGCCGTCGAGGACCTCGGCCTGCGCACGGCCCACCAGTCACCCTCCGTGTCCGGAGTCGACCTGCCCTGGGCCGGACCCCAGACGGTCTCCCTGCTCAGCGAGTTCTCCCGCAGCGACCTCATGCTCGCCCGGCGGGGCTTCCTGGGCACCTCCCTGGCCCTGGCCGCCGGCCCCGCCCTCATCGAGCCGATGCAGCGCTGGCTCGTCCCCACCCCGGTCGCGGAGGCGGGCCGCCCCGAACCGGCCGGCTCCCCGCGCCGCCCCACCCGGCTCTCCAAGCCGGAGTTGGACCTCCTGGAGTCCACCACCGTCATGTTCCGCCAGTGGGACGCCCAGTGCGGCGGAGGGCTGCGCCGCAAGGCGGTCGTGGGCCAGCTCCACGAGGTCACCGACCTCCTCCAGGAACCGCACCCCGCGAACACCGCGCGCCGGCTGTTCAAGTGCGCCGCCGAACTGGCCGAGCTGGCCGGCTGGATGAGCTATGACGTGGGGCTCCAGCCCACCGCCCAGAAGTACTTCGTCCTCGCTCTGCACGCCGCCAAAGAGGCCGGCGACAAGCCCCTCGGCTCGTACATCCTCTCGTCCATGAGCCGCCAGATGATCCACCTCGGGCGGCCCGACGACGCCCTGGAGCTCATCCACCTCGCCCAGTACGGGAGCCGTGACTGCGCGACCGCCCGCACCCAGGCCATGCTGTACGCCATGGAGGCCCGGGCGTACGCCAACATGGGCCAGCCCAGCAAGTGCAAGCGCGCCGTGCGGATGGCCGAGGACACCTTCGCCGACGTCGGCCTGGACGGAGAGCCCGAGCCGGACTGGATCCGCTTCTTCTCCGAGGCCGAGCTCAACGGTGAGAACGCCCACTCCTACCGCGACCTCGCCTATGTGGCCGGCCGCAGCCCCACCTACGCCTCGCTCGCCGAGCCGGTGATGGAGCGCGCCGTGGAGCTCTTCGGCAACGACGAGGAGCATCAGCGGTCGTATGCACTCAACCTCGTCGGCATGGCCACCGTGCACCTGCTCAAGCGCGAGCCCGAGCAGTCCACGGCGCTCGCCGAGAGGGCGCTCGCCATCGCCAAGCGGGTCCGCTCCGAGCGGGTCAACACGAGGCTGCGCAAGACCGTCGACACCGCGGCCAGGGGCTTCGGCGACGTCCCCGAGGTCGCGAGGCTCACCGACATCCTCACCGCACAGCTCCCGGAGACCGCCGAAGCCGTCTGAGACCGCCCGGCGGGCCGCCACCAGACCCCGGCCGCGACAGCCACCCCGTACAGCCCGACTCGGCTCCCCTACGCCAGGTCAACAGGGTGACTGTCGCGGCCGGTCCGCGTGTGCGCAGAGGGTACTGCCGTAATCTCCCCGTTACCCGGCGTTTCATCCTGACGTAACACACCCGGCCCCTTCGTCACGGCCGCGAAACATCGAGCGGCATCGACCGAAACCGTGCTGCGCAAATGTCGGGTCCCACAACGGCCACCCCTCAAAGCCGCGCAGCACCGGCTCCGCCCCGCACAGGCCGTACGACGACGAGGAGACGCCGATGCCCCCAGGCATCACGCTTGCCGCAGACACACCCACCCTGTCTGCCGCCAACACCGGATTCATGCTCATCTGCTCCGCGCTGGTGATGCTCATGACGCCCGGCCTGGCCTTCTTCTACGGAGGCATGGTCCGCGTCAAGAGCACCCTGAACATGCTGATGATGAGCTTCATCAGCCTCGGGATCGTCACGATCCTGTGGGTGCTCTACGGCTTCAGCATCGCCTTCGGCACGGACTCCGGATCGGTCATCGGCTGGTCGTCGGACTTCGTCGGGCTGAGCGGCATCGGCCGCGACGAACTCTGGACCGGCTACACCATCCCGGTCTACGTCTTCGCGGTCTTCCAGCTGATGTTCGCCGTGATCACGCCCGCCCTGATCAGCGGCGCCCTCGCGGACCGCGTCAAGTTCAGCGCATGGGCCCTGTTCATCGCCCTGTGGGCCACCGTCGTCTACTTCCCGGTCGCGCACTGGGTGTGGGGTGCGGGCGGCTGGCTCTTCGAGATGGGCGTCATCGACTTCGCGGGCGGTACGGCCGTCCACATCAACGCCGGCGCCGCCGCCCTCGGCGTGATCCTGGTCATCGGCAAGCGCGTCGGCTTCAAGAAGGACCCCATGCGGCCGCACAGCCTGCCGCTGGTCATGCTCGGTGCGGGCCTGCTGTGGTTCGGCTGGTTCGGCTTCAACGCCGGCTCGTGGCTCGGCAACGACGACGGCGTCGGCGCGGTCATGTTCGTGAACACGCAGGTCGCCACCGCCGCCGCGATGCTGGCCTGGCTGGCCTACGAGAAGATCCGCCACGGCGCCTGCACCACCCTCGGTGCCGCCTCCGGCGCGGTCGCCGGCCTGGTCGCCATCACCCCGTCGGGCGGCTCCTGCTCGCCGCTCGGCGCGATCGCCATCGGCGCGATCGCCGGTCTGCTCTGCGCCATGGCCGTCGGCCTGAAGTACAGGTTCGGCTACGACGACTCCCTCGACGTCGTCGGCGTCCACCTCGTCGGCGGTGTGGTCGGCTCCCTGCTCGTCGGCTTCTTCGCCACCGGCGGCGTCCAGTCCACGGCCAAGGGACTCTTCTACGGCGGCGGGTTCGAGCAGCTCGGCAAGCAGGCCATCGGTGTCTTCTCGGTCCTCGCCTACTCTCTGGTCGTCTCCGCGCTGCTCGCCCTCGTCATCGACAAGGTGATGGGCATGCGGGTCAGCGAGGACGTGGAGGTCGCCGGCATCGACCAGGCCGAGCACGCCGAGACGGCGTACGACTTCAGCGGGGCCGGCGGCGGCGCCGGATCGCGCAAGGCCGTGCCGTCGACCCAGGGCGAGTCCGTGACAGCAGTGGCGCAGAACAAGAAGGTGGACGCATGAAGCTCATCACCGCAGTCGTCAAACCGCACCGACTGGACGAGATCAAGGAGGCCCTGCAGGCCTTCGGCGTCCAGGGGCTGACGGTCACCGAGGCCAGCGGCTACGGACGGCAGCGCGGTCACACCGAGGTCTACCGGGGCGCCGAGTACACCGTCGACCTCGTGCCGAAGATCCGTATCGAGGTACTGGTGGAGGACGAGGACGCCGAACAGCTGATCGACGTCGTCGTCAAGGCCGCCCGCACCGGAAAGATCGGTGACGGCAAGGTGTGGAGCGTCCCGGTCGACACGGCGGTACGCGTCCGCACCGGCGAACGCGGCCCCGACGCACTGTGAGGAGCTGCTGGGTGACGAGCCTCGACACGAGCGCAGAAGCGGACGACTCGGGACCCAGCGGCTACGCGGCGGCCCGGCTGAGCCTCCTCCAGGAGGAGGCTCGGTCCGGGCCGCCGCGCCGTGCCGCCCTCGCCCGGCTCACCGACGAGTGGCTGGCCGGCCTGTTCGCCGCAGCCGAACCGCCCCGGGGCACGGCGCTCGTCGCCGTCGGCGGGTACGGCCGCGGCGAACTGTCCCCCCGCAGCGACCTGGACGTGCTCCTCCTGCACGACGGCGGCTCCGACGCCAAGGCCGTCGCCGCCCTGGCCGACCGGATCTGGTACCCGGTCTGGGACCTGGGCCTCGCCCTGGACCACTCCGTACGCACCCCCGGCGAGGCCCGCAAGACGGCGGCCGAGGACCTGAAGGCGCAGCTCGGGCTCCTCGACGCCCGCCACATCGCCGGCGACCTCGGACTCGTCTCCGGCCTGCGCACCACCGTCCTCGCCGACTGGCGCAACCAGGCCGCGAAACGTCTGCCCGAACTCGACGAACTGTGCCGGGAGCGCGCGGAACGCCAGGGCGAGCTGCAGTTCCTCCTCGAACCCGACCTCAAGGAAGCCCGCGGCGGCCTGCGCGACGCCACCGCCCTGCGCGCCGTCGCCGCCTCCTGGGTCGCCGACGCCCCGCGCCAGGGCCTCGCCGAGGCACGCCGCCGCCTCCTCGACGCGCGCGACGCCCTCCACCTGGCCAGCGGCCGCGCCACCGACCGGCTCGCCCTGCAGGAGCAGGACCAGGTCGCCGCCGCCATGGGCCTGCTCGACGCCGACACCCTGCTGCGCGAGGTGTACGAAGCGGCCCGCACCATCGCCTACGCCGGGGACGTCACCTGGCGCGAGGTCAACCGGGTCCTCAAGGCCCGCTCCGTCCGGCCCCGGCTGCGCGCCATGCTCGGCGGCGGCCGGCCCCGGCCGCAGCCCGCACGCACCCCGCTCGCCGAGGGCGTCGTCGAGATGGACGGCGAGGTCGTGCTCGCCCGCACCGCCCGGCCCGAACGCGACCCGGTCCTCCCGCTGCGGGCCGCCGCCGCGGCCGCCCAGAACGGGCTGCCGGTCTCCCCGCACGCCGTACGGCTCCTCGCCGCCACCGCCAAACAGC
The DNA here is from genome assembly GCF_054963715.1 of Streptomyces sp. STAM6. NCBI lineage: Bacteria > Bacillati > Actinomycetota > Actinomycetes > Kitasatosporales > Streptomycetaceae > Streptomyces > Streptomyces sp. STAM6. The sequence goes on from NZ_JBUEFZ010000018.1 coordinate 48,825, forward strand.
TGCCCGTGCCCTGGCCCGCCGAGGCGCGGGAGGAACTGGTCACCCTGCTCGGCGCGGGCGAACCGACCGTCCCCGTCTGGGAGGCCCTGGAGGCCGAAGGCCTGATCACCCGGCTCATCCCCGACTGGGAACGCGTCCGCTGCCGCCCGCAACGCAACCCCGTCCACACCTGGACCGTCGACCGGCACCTCGTCGAGACGGCCGTACGGGCCTCCTCCCTCACCCGCCGCGTCGGGCGGCCCGACCTGCTCCTGGTCGCCGCCCTGCTCCACGACATCGGCAAGGGCTGGCCCGGCGACCACTCCGTGGTGGGCGAGACCATCGCCCGGGACGTCGCCACCCGGGTCGGTTTCGACCGCGCCGACGCCGCCGTCCTCGCCTCCCTCGTCCGCCACCACCTGCTGCTCGTCGAGACCGCGACCCGCCGCGACCTGGACGACCCCGCCACCGTGCAGTCCGTCGCGGACGCCGTCGGCTCCCTGTCCGCCCTGGAGCTCCTGCACGCCCTCACCGAGGCCGACGCCCTGGCCACCGGCCCCGCCGCGTGGTCGTCATGGCGCGGCTCGCTGGTTGCCGACCTGGTGAAACGCGTCGCGGGCGTCCTCGCGGGCGAGCCGCCGCAGGCCCCCGAACCGGCCGAGCCCAGCGCGGAGGAGGAACGGCTCGCCATCGAGGCCCTCCGCACCGGCGAACCCGTCCTGACACTGCACACCCAGGCCGAGACCCCGGCGGAGGACGGCGAACCGGAACCGGTCGGCGTCGAGCTGCTGATCGCCCTGCCCGACCAGCCGGGCGTGCTGCCCGCCGTCGCCGGCGTCCTCGCCCTGCACCGGCTGACCGTCCGGGCGGCGGACCTGCGGGCCATAGAGCTGCCGGCCGGACTGGGCGCGGACGGCCCCGGCGGGGCGGGAGGCCCGGAGGGCCCCGGCACCAAGGGAGGCTCCGACGGAACGGGAGGCTCCGGCGCCGTGCTCGTACTGAACTGGCGCGTCGCCGCCGAGTACGGCTCCCTCCCGCAGGCCGCGCGGCTGCGCGCCGACCTCGTCAGGGTGCTGGACGGCTCGCTCGACATCCGGGCCCGTCTGGCCGAGCGCGAGGCGGCCTATCCGCGGCGCCGCGGCCTCAAGGCGCCGCCCCCGAGGGTCACCGTCGCCGCCGCGGGCTCGGCCCTGGCCACCGTCATCGAGGTCCGCGCCCAGGACGCCCCCGGCCTGCTGCACCGCATCGGCCGGGCCCTGGAAACGGCGGCGGTGCGGGTGCGCAGCGCCCATGTGTCCACGCTGGGTGCCAACGCGGTGGACGCGTTCTACGTCACCGACCCGCGGGGCGCCCCGCTCCCGGCCGAGGAGGCACCGGGGGTGGCCCGGGCACTGGAAGCAGCGCTGCGGGACCAGTAGGCGCCGAAGACCCGGCCAGGCCCCGCCCGGCCCCCGCACAGGCCCCCGTACAGGGTCTTCCGCCCGCGTCCGTTGCCCACTGGCGCGGGCGGATACCCTTGGGTGCAACCGTCACCCCGCCCCCGAGACCCGAGGACCCGCGACCACCGTGTTCGATACCCTCTCCGACCGCCTTGCAGCGACATTCAAGAACCTCCGGGGCAAGGGCCGCCTTTCCGAGGCCGACATCGACGCCACGGCCCGGGAAATCCGTATCGCGCTGCTCGAGGCCGACGTGGCGCTGCCCGTCGTCCGCGCCTTCATCAAGCAGGTCAAGGAGCGGGCGCTCGGCGTCGAGGTCTCGCAGGCGCTGAATCCCGCCCAGCAGGTCATCAAGATCGTCAACGAGGAGCTCATCGGCATCCTCGGCGGCGAGACCCGCCGGCTGCGCTTCGCCAAGACCGCGCCCACCGTGATCATGCTGGCGGGCCTCCAGGGTGCCGGTAAGACCACCCTCGCCGGAAAGCTCGGCCTCTGGCTGAAGGGCCAGGGCCACGCCCCGCTGCTCGTCGCCTGTGACCTCCAGCGCCCCAACGCGGTCAACCAGCTCTCCGTCGTCGCCGAGCGCGCCGGCGTCGGCGTCTACGCGCCGGAGCCGGGCAACGGCGTGGGTGACCCGGTCCAGGTCGCGAAGGACTCCATCGAGTACGCGCGCACCAAACAGCACGACATCGTCATCGTCGACACCGCCGGCCGCCTCGGTATCGACCAGGAGCTGATGCAGCAGGCCGCGGACATCCGCGACGCCGTCAGCCCGGACGAGGTCCTCTTCGTCGTCGACGCCATGATCGGTCAGGACGCGGTCAACACCGCCGAGGCCTTCCGCGACGGCGTCGGCTTCGACGGCGTGGTGCTGTCCAAGCTCGACGGTGACGCCCGCGGTGGTGCCGCCCTGTCGATCGCGCACGTCACCGGCCGCCAGATCATGTTCGCCTCCAACGGCGAGAAGCTGGACGACTTCGACGCGTTCCACCCGGACCGCATGGCGTCCCGCATCCTCGGCATGGGCGACGTGCTGTCGCTCATCGAGAAGGCCGAGCAGACCTTCAGCCAGGAAGAGGCCGCCAAGATGGCCTCCAAGCTGGCGTCCAAGAAGGGCCAGGAGTTCACCCTCGACGACTTCCTGGCCCAGATGGAGCAGGTCCGCAAGATGGGCTCCATCTCCAAGCTCCTCGGCATGCTGCCCGGTATGGCGCAGATGAAGGAGCAGATCAACAACATCGACGAGCGCGACGTGGACCGCACGGCCGCCATCATCAAGTCGATGACGCCGGGCGAGCGCCAGGACCCCACGATCATCAACGGCTCGCGCCGCGCGCGTATCGCCCGCGGTTCCGGTGTCGACGTCAGCGCCGTCAAGGGCCTGGTCGAGCGGTTCTTCGAGGCCCGCAAGATGATGTCGCGGATGGCCCAGGGCGGCGGCATGCCCGGCATGCCGGGGATCCCCGGCATGGGCGGCGGCCCCGGCCGCCAGAAGAAGCAGCAGAAGCAGGCCAAGGGCAAGCGCAAGAGCGGCAACCCGATGAAGCGGAAGGCCGAGGAGCAGGCCGCCGCGGCGCGCCGGGAACAGGCTCAGCAGGGCGGCGCGTTCGGCCTGCCGGACGGGCAGCCGGGCAAGGACTTCGAGCTGCCGGACGAGTTCAAGAAGTTCATGGGCTGAGCATCCCGCGAACGGCCCGGTGCCAGGCTTCCCAGGGGCGTCCACCACGGGTGGGCGCCCCTCGGCGTATCCGCCGCCCTGGGTTGCGCCCCGCCGGGTGTCCGCCACACGGCTGCCCGTAATGCCGGTCCTGCCGGTTTCTCGCATGATGGCCGCGTGGCCAACTCCGTACCCCCACGCGATCGCACCGACCAGCCGTGGCGCTCCGAGGGCGCCCCGCCGCCGCCCCCGCCCCGGCGAAGGACGCCCGGCCGCTGGGGCTGGCTCATCATCACCGCGCTCGCCCTCCTCGTCATCATCAACGTGGGCCTGTCCGTCTTCGGCGACGGCGACGGGCGGCGGATCTCGTACACCGAGTTCAGCCGGCAGGTCAGCGACGGCAACGTCACCAAGATCTACTCCAAGGGTGACGCCATCGAGGGCGAGCTGAAGAACAAGGACCGGTTCACCACCCAGCGGCCCGCCTTCGCCGACGACGACCTCTGGGCCCAGCTGACCAGGCAGAAAGTCACCGTGACGGCCGAGCCGGTCGTCGAGCGGCCGAGCTTCCTGGCCAATCTGCTCTTCTCGCTGGCGCCGATCCTGCTCCTGGTCCTGCTGTGGGTGTTCATCTCCCGGCGGATGAGCCACGGGCCGGGGGCCGGCGGCATGCTCGGCCGCAAAGCCCCGCCGAAGCCGGTCGAGGTCCACGCCGAACACCGCACGACCTTCGCCGACGTCGCCGGGATCGACGAGGTCGAGAGCGAGCTCAACGACGTCGTGGACTTTCTGAAGAACCCCGACGACTACTGGCGGATGGGCGCCAAGATGCCGCGCGGCGTCCTCCTCGCCGGAGCCCCGGGCACCGGCAAGACCCTGCTCGCCCGGGCCGTGGCGGGCGAGGCCGGCGTGCCGTTCTTCTCCGCCTCGGCCTCCGAGTTCATCGAGATGATCGTGGGCGTCGGCGCCTCACGCGTGCGAGAGCTCTTCAACGAGGCCCGCAAGGTCGCCCCGGCCATCATCTTCATCGACGAGATCGACACCATCGGGCGGGTGCGCGGCGGCGGCGCGACCATGGGCGGACACGACGAACGCGAACAGACCCTCAATCAGATCCTCACCGAGATGGACGGCTTCTCCGGCTCCGAGGGCGTCATCGTCATCGCGGCCACCAACCGGGCGGACGTCCTCGACCCCGCCCTCACCCGCCCCGGCCGCTTCGACCGCATCGTCAACGTCAGCCCGCCCGACCGAGGCGGCCGCGAGGCCATTCTCAGGATCCACACCCGGGAGATCCCGCTCGCCGACGACGTCGACCTCGCCCAGGTCGCCCGCACGACGCCCGGCATGACGGGGGCGGAACTCGCCAATCTCGCCAACGAGGCCGCCCTGCTGGCGGTCAAGCGCCGCCAGGACCTGGTCACCCGGACGGACCTCTCCGACGCGCTGGAGAAGGTCCAGCTCGGCGCCGAACGCGCCCTGGTCATGCCCCTGGAGGAGCGGCGCCGCACCGCGTACCACGAGAGCGGCCACGCGCTCCTCGGCATGCTGCAGCCCGGCGCCGACCCCGTCCGCAAGGTCACCATCGTCCCGCGCGGACGTGCCCTCGGCGTGACCCTGTCGACACCCGACGCCGACAAGTACGCCTACACGGAGGAGTACCTGCGCGGCCGCATCATCGGCGCGCTCGGCGGCATGGCCGCCGAACACGTCGTCTTCGGCGTCATCACGACGGGCTCCGAGAGCGACCTGGAACAGGTCACCAACATCGCGCGCGGCATGGCCGGGCGCTGGGGCATGAGCGAGCGGGTCGGCCGGCTCAGCGCCATCCCCGGCGACGCGCAGCAGGCGTACGGCCTGTCCGCCGCGCCCGCCACGCTCGACGCGGTGGCTCACGAGATGCGGCGCATCGTCGACGAGTGCTACGAGGATGCCTGCCGGCTCCTCCAGGAGCACCGCCCCAAGCTGGACGCGCTGTCGGCGGCGCTGCTGGAGAACGAGACCCTGGACGAGGCGGAGGCCTACCGGGCCGCCGGCGTCCCCCGGGTCACCAAGGACACCAACCACTAGCCCGGGCGCGCCGTCCTTCGGGTCGCCGCAGGACACCGGCATTGGCCGGGGCGGGCGGCGGGCGGGTCGCCGAGGACACCAACCACTGGCCCGGCGGGCGGGTCGCGTCCTTCGGGTCGCCGCAGGACACCGGCATTGGCCGAGGCGGGCGGCGTGCGGGTCACCGAGGACACCTCGGCACGGGCAGGGGCCGGCGGGTCACCGAGGACCGGGCACTGGCCCGGTGGCCCACCCGGGCGGGCGGCGCGCGGGATCAGGGAATCCGGGCCACGAGGTAGCGGAAGACGTTGGGCATCCAGACGGTGCCGTCCGGGCGCCGGTGGGGGTGGAGCGCCTCCACGACCTCCTTCTCCACGGTCGCCTGGTCGGAGGCCTCCACGGCCGCGTCGAACAGGCCGGTCGAGAACAGGCCGCGCACCGCGCTGCCCATGTCCGCGTACCCGAACGGACACGCCACCCGTCCCGAGCCGTCGGGCTTCAGCCCCGCCTGCGCGGCGACGTCCTCCAGGTCGTCCCGGAGCGCCGGGCGCCAGCCCGTACCCGTCGGCTCGGTCAGCCGGCCCGCCACGCGCAGCACCGCGGAGGTGGCGCACCGCTCCGGAGGACCCCAGCCCGCCAGGACGACGGCACTGCCCCGCTCCGTCAGGCGCACCGCGGCGGAGAGCGTGGGCGCCAGCCCGTCGGAGTCACCGGAAGTGCAGCCGATCGGCTGGAAAGCGGTCACGAGGTTGTACGCCGGACGGGTGGGATCCGCGGCGTCGGAAGGCTCGCCGTACAGGAGTCTGGTCTCCAGCCGCGGTTCGCCCCGGCGGGACACCCGCGCACCGGAGTCCGGCATCAGCCGCTCCCTGGCCAGGTCCACGCGCGCGTGGTCCGTGTCGACACCCGTCACCTGCGCGCCGCGCGCGGCGGCCATCAGCAGGGCGAGCCCCGAGCCGCAGCCGAGCCCCAGCAGCCGTGTTCCGGTGCCCACCTCCAGATGCTCGTACACCGCCTCGTACAGCGGGACCAGCATCCGTTCCTGGATCTCCGCCCAGTCACGGGCACGGCCGGGCGCGTCCGTCGCCGGAGGGGCCGAGGCCGGGAGGGGGTGGTGCTGGACGAGCATAGGTGTCATCGAAAGCGCCCCAATCCGCCGAGAGGTCCATCTGTGCGTCTGTGCCCTGATTGACAGCCCCCGTGTACGTGCGCTCGCACTCCCCGTATGCCAGGGAACTCCGCATCCGTCCCCAAGTCCAGGGGTTGGGTGGCAATGCTTGCGTGCCCCGGTTGTGCGCCCCCGAGTCCGGCACGAACCTCCCCCCATAGTGCTGCCGGCTGCCGGATCGCGCATGCCAGGAGGTGACCGTGGGTGCGGCCGCCCGGCACGCCCCCGGCGCACGCGTCGGGAGGGTAGGGTTTCGGCCTCCCGCAAGGCCCGGTGCCACGGGTCGCGTGAGACCCCGGTACTGTCGCCGACGGCGGCCGGCTCCGGCGCGGCCCCGTACGCCCCGGGAAGGGGCGAGCGCCCGGCGCGCGGGCCCGTCCACGCGCCGGGGCGTACGCGCCGCTACGTACCACCTTGGTGTGAGCTGCGCGGCTTCTCCGCAGATCAGCGCACTGGCCCTCGTGAGGACGCATCAATGGCAACTGACGGGTACGTGCAAATTATTTGGGATGGCCCGGAATGGAACCCGGGACGGCCCCGGCTCGTTGTCACGACGTGAGCACGACACCACCTGTTCTCGCCGCAGAGCTGGCACAGGCGTGGGCCGACATTCAGCGGCACCACCCCGAGCTGCCCGATCTTGCCGCGCCCGAATCCCTGATCGGAGAGTCGTCGTCCGCCTGTGGCGCCGAGCTCTCCTTCGAACGGCTGCTCCACGAGGCAGTCCACGGCATCGCCGCCGCACGAGGTGTCCGCGACACCTCCCGCGCCGGCCGCTACCACAACCGGAGATTCCTGGCGATCGCCGAGGAGATGGGCCTGGACCACTCCGAGGAACCGCACCCCAGCAGCGGTTTCTCACTGGTCACGCTCAGCCCCGACGCCAAGCGCCGGTACCGCCCGACGATCGAGCGGCTGCAGCGCGCCCTGAAGGCGCACACGGTCGCCACCGCCGCCGACACCAAGCGCTCCTTCCGCGGACCGGCCGCCCGGCACGGTTCCTCGGGCGGCGGGGTGCGGGTCAAGGCGGTCTGCGACTGCGGCCGCAACGTCCGGGTGGTGCCGTCGGTGCTCGCCCAGGCCCCCATCATGTGCGGCGGCTGCGGCAAGCCGTTCAGAATCCCGGAAGCCGTGGGCGCGGCGGGCTGACCCGGAGCGGTGTGGCACAATGGCTAGCTGTACTCGACAGTCGAACAGGACCCCTCTCTCCTCCGGCTGACGCGTCCATCGGGCACTCGGGTACCGCAACCCCACGTGGCATCTCGTTGTGCCCAACCACGTCAAGACCAGGAGACACCACACCCGTGGCAGTCAAGATCAAGCTGAAGCGTCTGGGCAAGATCCGTTCGCCTCACTACCGCATCGTCGTCGCCGACTCCCGTACCCGCCGTGACGGCCGGGCCATCGAGGAGATCGGTCTGTACCACCCGGTGCAGAACCCGTCGCGCATCGAGGTCAACTCGGAGCGCGCGCAGTACTGGCTGTCCGTCGGCGCCCAGCCGACCGAGCCGGTCCTCGCCATCCTGAAGCTCACCGGCGACTGGCAGAAGCACAAGGGCCTGCCGGCCCCGGAGAAGCCGCTGCTGGCCCCGGCGACCAAGGAAGACAAGCGCGCCTCCTTCGACGCCTTCGCCAAGGCGCTCGAGGGCGACGACTCGAAGGGTGAGGCCATCACCCCGAAGGCGAAGAAGGCCGACAAGAAGGCGGACGAGGCCGAGGCCGCGTCCACCGAGTCGACCGAGGCCTGAGCATGCTCGAGGAGGCTCTCGAGCACCTCGTGAAGGGCATCGTCGACAACCCCGACGATGTGCAGGTCGCCTCGCGCAACCTGCGCCGGGGACGCGTGCTCGAGGTCCGGGTCCACCCGGACGACCTCGGCAAGGTGATCGGCCGCAACGGCCGTACCGCGCGCGCCCTGCGTACCGTCGTGGGCGCCATCGGCGGCCGTGGCATCCGCGTCGACCTCGTCGACGTGGACCAGGTTCGCTGATAAAGGTTGAGCACCGGCACGGGCCGGGGAGGGCTTCTGGCCCGCCCCGGCCCGTAGTCGTCCGACAGGAGAGTTGAACAAGTGCAGCTGGTAGTCGCACGGATCGGCCGTGCCCATGGCATCAAGGGCGAGGTCACCGTCGAGGTGCGTACGGACGAGCCCGAGCAGCGGCTCGCGCCCGGCGCCGTACTGGCCACGGACCCGGCCTCCGCCGGCCCGCTGACCATCGAGACCGGCCGGGTGCACAGCGGCCGGCTCCTGCTGCGCTTCGAAGGCGTGCGGGACCGCAACGCCGCCGAGGCACTGCGCAACACCCTGCTCATCGCCGACGTCGACCCGGACGAGCGTCCGGAGGAGCCCGACGAGTACTACGACCACCAGCTGATGGATCTGGACGTCGTGCTCCAGGACGGCACCGAGGTCGGCCGGATCACCGAGATCTCCCACCTGCCCTCACAAGACCTGTTCGTGGTGGAGCGACCCGACGGCAGCGAGGTCATGATCCCGTTCGTCGAGGAGATCGTCACCAACATCGACCTCGACGAGCAGAAGGCGATCATCGCACCGCCGCCGGGGCTGATCGACGACCGTGCCGAGATCGCCTCCTCGCGCGACGCCGAGTCGCCGAAGGGCGTCGAGGCGCCGGGGGACGTCGAGTCGCCGAAGGACGTCGAATCGCCGAAGGGCGAGAGCTGATGCGGCTCGACGTCGTCACGATCTTCCCCGAGTACCTGGAACCGCTGAACGTCTCGCTCGTCGGCAAGGCACGCGCACGCGGCCGGCTGGACGTCCACGTCCACGACCTGCGCCACTGGACCTACGACCGGCACAACACGGTCGACGACACCCCGTACGGCGGCGGCCCCGGCATGGTCATGAAGACCGAGCCCTGGGGCGACGCCCTCGACGACGCCCTCGCCTCCGGGTACGAGGCCGGCGCCCACGAGCCCGTGCTCGTCGTCCCCACCCCCAGCGGGCGGCCCTTCACCCAGGAACTCGCTGTCGAGCTCTCCGAACGGCCCTGGCTGATCTTCACCCCGGCCCGTTACGAAGGCATCGACCGCCGGGTCATGGACGAGTACGCCACCCGGATGCCGGTCTACGAGGTCTCCATCGGCGACTACGTCCTGGCCGGCGGCGAGGCCGCGGTCCTCGTGATCACCGAGGCCGTGGCCCGGCTGCTGCCCGGGGTCCTCGGCAACGCCGAGTCCCACCGGGACGACTCCTTCGCCCCCGGAGCCATGGCCAACCTCCTGGAAGGCCCTGTCTACACCAAGCCGCCCGAGTGGCGCGGGCGTGGCATCCCGGACGTGCTCATCAGCGGGCACCACGGCAAGATCGCCCGGTGGCGCCGGGACGAGGCACTGCGCCGCACCGCCCGCAACCGGCCCGATCTGCTCGAACGCTGCGACCCCGCCGCGTTCGACAAGAAAGACCGCGAAACCCTCTCGATCATGGGCTGGGCGCCGGACCCCAGCGGCCGATTTTGGCGCAGGCCCACCGCCGTGGAAGAATAGGGCGCTGCTGTACGTCCGGCTTGCGCCCCTGCCACAGGGGGACACGACGCCCGCCCGACGCGGTCAGCGACTCGAACCTCATCACTATTGCCGTCGATGACCTGTGGCATCGGCGAGGAAGCAGACACACATGTCTCACGTGCTCGACGCCGTCAACGCCGCGTCCCTGCGCACCGACGTCCCGGCGTTCCGCCCCGGCGACACCGTGAACGTCCACGTTCGCGTCATCGAGGGCAACCGCTCCCGTATCCAGCAGTTCAAGGGCGTTGTCATCCGCCGTCAGGGCTCGGGCGTCTCCGAGACCTTCACGGTCCGCAAGGTCTCCTTCTCCGTCGGCGTCGAGCGCACCTTCCCGGTGCACTCCCCGATCTTCGAGAAGATCGAGCTCGTGACCCGCGGTGACGTCCGTCGCGCCAAGCTGTACTACCTGCGTGACCTGCGCGGCAAGGCCGCGAAGATCAAGGAGAAGCGCGAGAACTGAGCCTGCGCTCACCCTCGCGCCGAGGCTTTGGATCAACCGTTCACAGGGCGGCCGGATACCATCGGGCCGCGATGGACACCGAAGCACAGCACACCGAGCGCGACCGCCCCTCCGACCCGGAGGAGCGGTCGCGCTCCGTGCTTTCCGGCCGCATGTCCGGCCTCACGTGGCGGCGGACCGGGTTCATCGGCCTCGCCTGCGCCGTCCTCCTGCTGCTCCTGAGCCACTTCGTGGTGCAGCCCTTCCAGATCCCCAGCCGCTCGATGGAACCCACGCTGCAGGTGGGGGACCGGGTGCTGGTCAACAAGTTGGCGTACCGTTTCGGTTCCGAGCCCGCGCGGGGAGACGTCATCGTCTTCGACGGCACGGGATCCTTCCTCCGCGAGGCGCCGGAGGAGAACCCGGTCTCCGGACTGGTGCGCGGGGCGGGTGCGGCCCTCGGTCTCGCCGAGCCCGCCGACGCCGACTTCGTGAAACGCGTGGTCGGCGTGGGCGGCGACCGGGTGAAGTGCTGCGACAAGGGGGGAAGGGTCCAGGTGAACGGCGTACCCGTCGACGAGAGATACCTGTACTTCGGGGACTCCCCGTCCCAGGTCGGCTTCGACGTCGTCGTGCCCCACGGCACCCTCTGGGTGATGGGCGACCACCGCAGCCAGTCCCGGGACTCCCGCGACCACCTGGGCGAACCGGGCGGCGGCATGGTCCCGGTGGAGAACGTGATCGGGCGGGCCGACTGGATCGGCTGGCCGCTCGGCCGCTGGTCCACCGTGGCGCCGGCCGACGCGTTCGACGGCGTACCCGACGCTCCCGCGTCCCGGACGGCGGGCGGGGGCCATGGGTAACCGCGGCAGGCGTGCCAGCCACCGGGCGGACACGCGCCTGCCCACCGGTTCACGGCCGACCGACGGCGCCCGGCCGCTGCCCGGCCGCGCGGAACGGCGGAAACTCGCCAAGAAGGTGAAGCGCCGCAGACAGCGTTCCGCCGTGAAGGAGATACCCCTCCTCATAACCGTCGCCCTGCTCATCGCGCTCGTCCTGAAGACCTTCCTGGTGCAGGCTTTCGTGATCCCGTCGGGCTCCATGGAGCAGACGATCCAGATCGACGACCGGGTGCTGGTCGACAAGCTCACCCCCTGGTTCGGCGGCAAGCCGGAGCGCGGCGACGTCGTCGTCTTCAAGGACCCGGGCGGCTGGCTCCAGGAGGAGAACACACCGACGAGGGACGACCCCGTCGGTGTGAAGCAGATCAAGCAGGCCCTGACCTTCATCGGCCTCCTGCCGTCCGACGATGAACAGGACCTGATCAAGCGGGTCGTCGCGGTCGGCGGGGACACTGTCAAGTGCTGTGACCAGGGCGGCCGGGTCACCGTCAACGGCATACCGATCAACGAGCCCTACCTGAACCCCGGCGACGTGCCCTCGACGATCAAGTTCGACGTACGGGTGCCCGCCGGCCGGATCTTCGTGATGGGCGACCACCGCTCCAATTCGGCGGACTCGCGCTTCCACCTCGACGAGGCGTTCCAGGGAACGGTCTCGGAGGAGGAGGTCGTCGGGCGGGCCGTCGTCATCGCTTGGCCGTTCGACCACTGGCAAGGGCTGGAGCGGCGGAACACGTTCGCATCCGTGCCGGACTCGCGGGCCGGAACTGCGACCGCGCTCGGCTCGTCGCATAGTGTGTCCTCTCGGAATCTGAACGGATTGACCCGGCTCCCGAGCCCTGCGGAACTCCCGCTCGTTATGGGAGTGGTGGGCCTGCCCCTGTGGTGGGGCGGGTGGTCGCACGGAGTGAGGAGTGGATGTGGGGGATTTGGCGGTCGGCGCACGATCCGGACACGACGAGCCCGAGAAGAGGCACGAGCGGTTCGGCGAGCCATCGTCCGCCGCCGAAGAGCCTGCTTCCCCGAGCGACGAGAATGAGGGCACGGGGGGCGACCCCGGGCAGGACGGCGGCGACGACGAGGGCAGGAAACCGCGCTCCTTCTGGAAGGAACTGCCGCTCCTGATCGGCATCGCGCTCCTGCTCGCGCTGCTGATCAAGACGTTCCTGGTACAGGCGTTCTCGATTCCCTCCGACTCGATGATGAACACGCTGCAGCGCGGCGACCGGGTGCTGGTCGACAAGCTGACCCCCTGGTTCGGCTCCGAGCCGGAGCGCGGCGAGGTCGTCGTCTTCCACGACCCGGGCGGCTGGCTGGAGGGCGAGCCGACGCCCGAGCCCAATGTGGTCCAGAGGTTCCTCAGCTTCATCGGCCTCATGCCGTCCGCGGAGGAGAAGGACCTGATCAAGCGGGTCATCGCGGTCGGCGGCGACACGGTCAGCTGCAAGAAGGGCGGCAAGGTCGTCGTCAACGGCAAGCCGCTGGACGAGACCTCGTACATCGCCCCCGGCTCCACGCCCTGCGACGACGAGCCGTTCGGGCCGATCAAGGTGCCCGAGGGCCGTATCTGGGTCATGGGCGACAACCGGCAGAACTCGCTGGACTCGCGCTACCACCAGGAGCTCCCCGGCAACGGCACCGTCGCCAATGACAAGGTCGTCGGCCGTGCGGTCGTCGTCGCGTGGCCGCTGGGCCGCTGGTCCACGCTGCCCGTGCCGGACACCTTCGACCAGCCCGGGCTGAGCGCCGCCGCGGCGGCGGCCGCCGGACCCGGCGCCCTGGGGCTCGCCGGCGCCCTGCCGCTCGTGCTGTGGCGCAGGAAGCGGCTCGCGGCCCGCTGAGGCCTCGGCGGTCCCCTCCGGCCGTGCCCAGACGGCCATTGGCCGGCGGCGCGGCGGCGCGGCCGCCGTTCGTCGGCGGTGAGGCGTAAGTCGTACCGTCGAGTAGGTGACCGCGGGTAAGGTGCCGTCCCAGATCGTCGACCTCCGACGTGTCGTCTTGCCGACGGTGGGGAGCGCTGGGATGAGCGGAACAGAACGTACGGACGGCGGCCGCGGTCGCCTCGGCAGCGTGCTGTCGGGGCTGATCGTGGCCGCCGGCTGTGTGCTCCTCCTCGGCGGCTTCGTCTGGGGCGCCGTCCTGTACCAGCCCTACACCGTCCCCACCGACTCGATGACGCCCACCGTCAACGCCGGCGACCGTGTGCTGGCCCAGCGCATCGACGGCGCGGACGTCCGGCGCGGCGACGTCGTGATCTTCAAGGACTCCGTCTGGGGAGATCTGCCCATGGTCAAGCGGGTCGTCGGCGTGGGCGGCGACAAGATTGTCTGCTGTGACACCGACGGCCGGATCACCATCAACGGCAAGGCGGTCGAGGAACCGTATCTGCGCTCCAAGGGGCCCGCCTCGCCGACCGGCTTCACGGCGACCGTCCCCGAGGGGCAGCTGTTCCTGCTCGGTGACGAGCGCTCCACCTCCCTGGACTCCCGTGTCCACCTGCAGGACCCCGGGCAGGGGTCGGTGCCCCGCGGGGCCGTCAACGGGCGCGTGGATGCCGTGGCATGGCCGCTGGGCGGCATGGTCGAGCGGCCCGCGAGCTTCGCCGGTCTGCCCGGCGGAATCTCCCAGGCCGGGCCGGTGAAACTGGTGGTGGGTTCGGTGGTGGCCGGAGCCGCGCTGATCCTGATCGGCGCTGCGTACGGGCCGGTCGCCAAGCTGCTGTCCCGGCCCCGGCGACGGGCAGGCGCGGACGCGGGGGCCGCGGCGCGCGGGAAGGCCGCCGCCGATGCCTGAGGAGCCGCAGGCGGGGGAGCCGCTGTCCGAGCGGCCCGACCCCGGGCGGTCGGCGTCCGAGCGGCGCGACGCCGGGCGGTCGGCGTCCGAGGGGCCGCCGCCCGGGGAGCCGGAGGCCGGGGAGCCGGAAGCCGGGGGGTCGCAGGCCGGGCAGCCGGTGTCCGAGGGGCCGGCGTCCGGGGAGCCGGTGTCCGAGGAGACGCAGGCCGAGGAGACGCAGGCCGGGGAGGCGCCGCCCGCGGAGCTGCGGCGGGTCGCCCGGGTCGTCCTGCTCGACCCGGAGGACCGCATCCTGCTGCTGCACGGCTACGAGCCGGACGACCCCTCCGAGACGTGGTGGTTCACCCCCGGCGGCGGTGTCGAGGGCGACGAGACCCGAGAGGAGGCGGCGCTGCGCGAACTCGCCGAGGAGACCGGGCTCACCGACGTGGAGCTCGGGCCGGTCCTGTGGCGGCGTGTCTGCTCGTTCCCCTTCGCCGGGCGCCGCTGGGACCAGGACGAGTGGTACTACCTGGCGCGGACGTCCACGACGGAGGTGGCCCTGGGCGCCCTGACCGAGCTCGAGAGCCGCAGCGTCCGGGGCCTGAGGTGGTGGACTTCCGCCGAACTGTCGGCGGCGCGTGAGACGGTGTACCCGACACGACTCGCCGAGCTGCTGCGCACGCTGCTCGCCGAGGGCCCTCCGACCACTCCGGTCGTCCTGGCCCCGGAAATCGCCTAGGGGCACAGGTGGCTGGAGCACAATGGGGGCACGCACGGCTGAAGGGGAACATGCCATGAGCGCCGAGGACCTCGAGAAGTACGAGACCGAGATGGAGCTGAAGCTCTACCGGGAGTACCGCGACGTCGTCGGGCTCTTCAAATATGTGATCGAGACCGAGCGTCGCTTCTACCTCACCAATGACTACGAGATGCAGGTGCACTCGGTCCAGGGTGAGGTCTTCTTCGAGGTGTCGATGGCGGACGCGTGGGTCTGGGACATGTACCGGCCCGCGAGGTTCGTCAAGCAGGTGCGCGTGCTCACGTTCAAGGACGTGAACATCGAGGAGCTCAACAAGACCGACCTGGAGCTCCCCGGCAGCTGAGCGGCCCCACCTGACCTGGACCTCCCGGGGCCGGCCGAACAGCCCCCCGGGGCCGGGTCCGCGTGCGGCTCACGCCGCCGGCTGACCGGCCCCCGGTCCGTGCGAAGCTCGCCGACAGCCGACCGGCCCCGGGTCCGGTGCGGAGCCGGTGGGCAGCGATGGCCCAGCAGCCGACCGGCCCCGGCCCGCGAGAGCCTCCCAGGCACCCGACCGGCCCCGGCCCGCGAGAGCCTCCCGGCGGCCGACCGGCCGCCGTCCGCATGGAGCTCCGGTGGCCGACCGGCCTTGCAGGCGTTATGAGCCCCACTCGTGTGGGTGACTGCGTTGTCCACAACCGGCCGGTTGTCCACCAAGATCCAACAGGGCGGCCCCGGCACGACACAGTCGGTCCCGGAGGTGGTGCCGGGATGAACGCGACAAGCGCATTGGGACGGTACGGCGAGAAGCTGGCGGTACGCCGGCTGGACCAGGCCGGGATGGCCGTCCTCGCACGGAACTGGCGGTGCGGGCGGGCCGGGGAGATCGACATCGTCGCCCGGGACGGCGACATGGTGGTCGTCTGCGAGGTCAAGACCCGCAGAGGGGGCTCCTTCCAGCATCCGATGGCCGCCGTCACGCCCGCCAAGGCCGACCGGCTCAGACGCCTCGCCGCCTGCTGGCTGGAGCGACACGGCGGCCCACCACCCGGCGGGGTCCGCATCGACCTCGTAGGGGTGGTGCTGCCCCGGCGCGGAGCCCCCGTCGTCGAGCACGTCCGAGGGGTGGCGTGATGGGCTTCGCACGGACATGTTCGGTCGCCCTGGTCGGCGTCGAGGGCGTGGTGGTCGAGGTCCAGGCGGACCTGGAGCCGGGCGTCGCCGCCTTCACCCTCGTCGGACTCCCCGACAAGAGCCTCTCGGAGAGCAGGGACCGCGTGCGGGCGGCCGTCGTCAACTCGGCCGCCGAATGGCCGCAGAAGAAACTCACCGTCGGGCTGAGCCCCGCCTCCGTCCCGAAGGGAGGTTCGGGATTCGACCTGGCCGTCGCATGCGCCGTCCTCGGGGCGGCCGAGCGCATCGACCCCCGCGCCATCGCCGACCTGGTCCTCATCGGAGAGCTCGGACTCGACGGCCGGGTCCGGCCGGTCCGCGGCGTCCTGCCCGCCGTGCTCGCCGCGGCCGAGGCGGGCTACGAACAAGTCGTCGTGCCCGAACAGACCGCGGGCGAAGCCGCCCTCGTACCGGGCATCTCGGTCCTCGGCGTACGCACACTGCGGCAGCTCATCGCCGTCCTCACCGACGAACCAGTGCCCCACGAGGACCCCGACGACGAAGGCCGCCCCGACGCCATACTGGCCGGACTGCTCGTCCCCGGCGCCGGCGTCGGCACCGGACTGGCCGCCGACCCGACGGACAGCCCGGACCTGGCCGACGTCGCCGGACAGCGCGGCGCCCGCCTCGCCCTGGAAGTCGCGGCAGCGGGCGGCCACCACCTCCTGCTGTCGGGCCCGCCCGGCGCCGGCAAAACCATGCTGGCCGAACGGCTGCCGACGGTGCTGCCACCGCTCACCCGCCAGGAATCCCTGGAGGTCACCGCCGTCCACTCCGTCGCCGGCATCCTCCCGCCCGGCAAACCCCTGGTCCACCGGCCCCCCTACTGCGCCCCCCACCACTCGGCGACCATGCAGTCCCTCGTCGGCGGCGGCAACGGCCTGCCCAGACCCGGCGCCGTGTCCCTCGCCCACCGAGGAGTCCTCTTCCTCGACGAGGCCCCCGAATTCTCCGGAAAGGCCCTGGACGCGCTGCGCCAGCCATTGGAGTCCGGCCACGTGGTCGTCGCACGCAGCGCGGGCGTGGTCCGGCTGCCCGCCAGGTTCCTGATGGTGCTGGCCGCCAACCCCTGCCCCTGCGGACGGCACACCCTGCACGGCGCGGGCTGCGAGTGCCCCGCCTCCCTCATCCGCCGGTACCAGGCCCGGCTCTCAGGACCGCTGCTCGACCGCGTCGACCTCAGAGTGGAGGTGGAGCCCGTGGGCAGAGCCGACCTCCTGGGCCGCGGCAGCCGAGGCGAACCCACCGCCGTCGTCGCCGCCCGGGTCCTGGAAGCCAGGGCCCGCGCCGCCCACCGGCTGGACGGCACCCCCTGGACCATCAACTCCGAAGTGCCCGGACACGAACTGCGGACCCGCTGGCAGGTCGCCCCAGGCGCACTGGCCCCCGCCGAACGCGACATGGAACGCGGCATGCTCACCGCACGCGGCCTCGACCGGGTGCTCCGAGTCGCCTGGACCCTCGCCGACCTCGCCGGCCACGACCGGCCCGACACCCGCGACATCCACCTCGCCCTCGAACTCCGTACCGGCATCGCCCGGGGCGTGCCCCTCATGGCGGGGGAGACGGCGTGAAACAGCCCGACAACACCACCACGGAACACCCCGGCCACCCGAGCGACGAGCCGCATCCGCCCGCGCCCCCGGCAAACGCGGAACAACCGATCACCGGCCCCGTGACGGACGACGAGCGACGGGCCCGCGCCGCCCTGACCCGCATCGTCGAACCGGGGGACCCACACAGCGGCCGCTGGCTGCGCGAACACGGCCCCGTAGAACTCCTCCACCGGCTGACCGCCCCCTCCCTCCCCGCAGGGGCACTCACCGGCGCGACCGGACGCCGCATCGAGGGACTCCGGCTACGGGCGGCACAGGCCGACCCCGACCGGGACCTCGCGGCCGCCCACACGGCCGGCGGACGGTTCATCGTGCCGGGCGACCGCGAATGGCCCAGCCAGCTCGACGACCTCCAAGACACCCGGCCCGTCGGACTCTGGGTGCGCGGCCGGGCAGACCTCCGCCGCTGGGCCCTGCGCTCCGTCGCCGTCGTCGGCGCCCGAGCCTGCACGGCATACGGCGCGCACACCGCGGCCGGCCTCGGCTCGGGACTCGCCGAACGCGGCTGGGTCGTCGTCTCCGGCGCCGCCTACGGCATCGACGGCGCCGCCCACCGGGGCACCCTCGCCGCAGGCGGCGCCACCGTCGCCGTGCTCGCCTCCGGAGTCGACAAGGTCTACCCCCGCGGCCACGCCGAACTCATCGCCCGCATCGCGGAACAGGGCCTCCTCGTCGGAGAGTTGCCACCCGGCGCCCACCCGACACCGAGCCGGTTCATCCTCCGCAACCGGGTGATCGCCGCACTCACCCGCGGCACCGTGGTCGTGGAGGCCGAGTACCGCAGCGGCTCCCTGGTCACCGCCCGGGCCGCCCAGCAGCTCGGCCGGCTCACCATGGGCATCCCCGGGCCCGTCACCAGCGGACTCTCCGCGGGCGTGCACGAACTACTGCGCGGCGAGGCCGTCCTGGTCACCGATGCCGCCGAAGTCGCCGAACTCGTCGGTGACATCGGCGACCTGGCCCCCGCCCGGCGCGGCCCCGTGCTGCCACGCGACGTCCTCGACCCGCTCAGCGCACGGGTGCTCGAAGCCCTGCCCGCCCGCGGAACGAAAGCCACCACGCCCGCCGTCGCGCGTGACGCCGGAACCGCCGTTGACGAGGCACTCGGCAGGCTGTACGAACTCCACTCCCTCGGATTCGTCGAACGCGACGGCGACACCTGGCAGTTGACGACCACCGCCGCGCGCCGCCCGAACACCCGGCGAGGCGGTACTTGACCTCGGGCATTCGGGTGAAAAGGTGATCCCGATGACCTTCGCAGCAGTGCCGGTGGCACCCGAGGAGCCGACGCGCACGCCGTCGGCCCCATTCGAAGATGCGGCCGACGGCGCGCCCTCACAGAGCCACGATCCAGGGACCTTCGCGCACTGCAACCACCCAGTCACGCTACGCTCACCAGAATTACCCCCGACGGCTCTCTTCCTTCCGCCATCCGTCCCCCTCAGACCACAGCAGAACGGCTCAAGGCAACGCATGCCCCAGCACACCTCCGGGTCCGACCGCGCCGCCGTGCCCCCCGCTGCCCGGGGCACCGTGCGGCCGCCCGCGCCCTCGTCCCTGGACGAGCTGTGGCGGTCGTACAAGGAAACGGGCGACGAGCGGCTGCGGGAGCAGTTGATCCTGCACTACTCGCCCCTGGTGAAGTACGTCGCGGGCCGGGTCAGCGTGGGGCTGCCCTCCAACGTGGAACAGGCCGATTTCGTCTCCTCCGGAGTCTTCGGGCTCATCGACGCCATCGAGAAGTTCGACATCGGCCGGTCGATCAAATTCGAGACCTACGCGATCACACGCATCCGCGGCGCGATGATCGACGAACTCCGGGCGCTGGACTGGATCCCCCGCTCGGTGCGGCAGAAGGCCCGAGCCGTCGAACGGGCGTACGCCACCCTGGAGGCGCAGCTGCGGCGCACCCCCTCGGAAAGCGAGGTCGCCGCCGAAATGGGCATCGCCCTGGAAGACCTGCACGCGGTATTCAGCCAGTTGTCCCTCGCGAACGTCGTGGCCCTCGAGGAGCTGCTGCACGCGGGCGGAGAGGGCGGCGACCGGCTGAGCCTGATGGACACCCTGGAGGACACCGCCGCCGACGACCCGGTCGAGGTCGCCGAGGACCGCGAGCTGCGCCGGCTGCTGGCCCGCGCCATCAACACCCTCCCCGAGCGGGAGAAGACCGTGGTCACCCTCTACTACTACGAGGGGCTCACCCTCGCCGAGATCGGCAACGTCCTGGGAGTCACCGAGAGCCGCGTCAGCCAGATCCACACCAAGTCCGTGCTCCAGCTCAGGGCCAAGCTGGCCGATGTAGGACGCTGACGCGCAGGCGCCCGCCGTAAAGTGGAGCCGTGCCCAGGATTCGAGCGGCCTCGGTGGCCGAGCACCGGACCATGCAGCGCGGCGCCCTGCTGGACGCCGCGCGTTCCCTGCTGTCCGAGGGCGGGACGGAAGCACTGACCTTCCCGGCCCTCGCCGAGCGCACGGGCCTCGCCCGGTCGTCCGTGTACGAGTACTTCCGCTCCCGCGCCGCCGTGGTCGAGGAGCTGTGCGCCGTCGACTTCCCCGTCTGGGCGGCCGAGGTCGAGGCCGCCATGGAGCGGGCGGAGACACCTGAGGGCAAGGTCGAGGCCTACGTCCGCCGCCAGCTGGAGCTCGTCGGCGACCGGCGCCACCGCGCCGTCGTCGCCATCTCGGCCAGCGAGCTGGACGACGGGGCGCGCGAGAAGATCCGTGCCGCCCACGGCGGGCTCATCGCCATGATCGTCGAGGCGCTCGGCGAGCTGGGCCAGGACCAGCCCCGGCTGGCCGCCATGCTGCTCCAGGGTGTCGTGGACGCGGCTGTGCGCCGTATCGAGCTGGGCGCCGCGGAGGACCCGCCGGCCATCGCCGACATGGCGGTCGCGATGGCCCTGCACGGTCTCGCCCGCCCGGCCGGCTCCTGACCCGGCCGGTCTCCTCCCCTGGGGCCCTCCCCCTCCCCCCCGCCCCCCTCCCCACCCCCACCCCTGTCCCCCTCTTCCCCCGGTGCCTCTCCCCTCCTTCCGGCCGCCGTCACGTCCCCGTCAGCGGGAGCAGTCGTGACGGCGGGCGGCGCAGTAGCGACGGGGGGAGGAGTGACAGTGGGTTGAGGTAGGTGTCGCCGCGGCGCAGTCCCCAGTGCAGGCATGTGTGTGAGCAGTGCGAGGACGACGGGCCCGTGGTCACTTCGGCCACCACTTGGCCGGCGGTGACCTGGGTACCGGCGGGGACGAGGGGCCGGACCGGCTCGTAGGTCGTCCGCAGTGGGGGGTCGCCCGAGGCGGGGAGGGTGATCGACAGGACGCCGCGGCCGGCCACCGGGCCCGCGAAGGAGACTTGGCCGGCGGCCGCCGCCCGTACGGGTGCGCCCGGCGGGGCGGCGAGGTCCACGCCGCGGTGGCCGGGGCCGTATGCCGAGGCGGGTGGTTCCCAGCCGCGGACGATCGCGGGGCGCGGTGGGCCCACCGGCCAGGCGGCTGTGGCGAGGGCGGTGAGGGCGAGAATCAGGGCGCTGCGGTACATGGGCAGGACTGTGCCGCAGGGGGGCGTCGTCGCGCTGATCATGGTGCGGATCTGTGGACTACCGGGTGGTTGTGGACAGCGCCGTCACCCGCCACCGCCAAGGTCCCGTACACTTCTTCTGGCGACCCGGGTCACCGGGTCGACTTCGCACGCCCCGCCACCGACCTCAAAATCGTGGCAGCGCTCTTCGGTCCTTCGTGGCGCAGCGCGTCGGGGCGTCAGGACACAACCGAGAATCCAAGGAGATACGGCCATGGCCGTCGTCACGATGCGGGAGCTGCTGGAGAGCGGCGTCCACTTCGGTCACCAGACCCGTCGCTGGAACCCGAAGATGAAGCGCTTCATCTTCACCGAGCGCAACGGCATCTACATCATCGACCTGCTCCAGTCGCTGTCGTACATCGACCGCGCCTACGAGTTCGTCAAGGAGACCGTCGCGCACGGCGGCTCCATCATGTTCGTCGGCACCAAGAAGCAGGCGCAGGAGGCGATCGCCGAGCAGGCGACCCGCGTCGGTATGCCGTACGTCAACCAGCGCTGGCTGGGCGGCATGCTCACCAACTTCTCCACCGTCTACAAGCGCCTTCAGCGTCTGAAGGAGCTTGAGGCGATCGACTTCGAGGACGTGGCCGCCTCCGGCCTCACCAAGAAGGAGCTCCTGGTCCTCTCGCGCGAGAAGGCCAAGCTGGAGAAGACCCTCGGTGGTATCCGCGAGATGCAGAAGGTGCCGAGCGCCGTCTGGATCGTCGACACCAAGAAGGAGCACATCGCCGTCGGTGAGGCGCGCAAGCTCCACATCCCGGTCGTCGCGATCCTCGACACCAACTGCGACCCCGACGAGGTCGACTACAAGATCCCGGGCAACGACGACGCGATCCGTTCCGTCACGCTGCTCACCCGCGTGATCGCCGACGCCGTCGCCGAGGGCCTCATCGCCCGTTCCGGTGTCGCCGCCGGTGACTCGAAGCCGGGCGAGAAGGCCGCCGGCGAGCCGCTCGCCGAGTGGGAGCGCGACCTCCTCGAGGGTGACAAGAAGTCCGAGGAGGCCGAGAAGCCGGCCGAGGCCGCCGCGGAGGCCCCGGAGGCCGCTCCGGCAGCGGAGGCGGCTCCGGCCGCCGAGGGCGAGCAGGCCTGACCTTCACGGTCCTGACCTGGGCGTGACGGCCGTAAAGGGCCGGGCGTCGCAGGGATCGGTTGTCGACGGCGGGGGCCACGAGCTCCCGCCGTCCACCCGTAGATCTTTGTAGATCTTCCAGACTTCGAGAGAGATTCACAGATCATGGCGAACTACACCGCCGCTGACGTCAAGAAGCTCCGCGAGCTCACCGGCGCCGGCATGATGGACTGCAAGAAGGCGCTCGACGAGGCCGAGGGCAACGTCGACAAGGCCGTCGAGGCGCTCCGCATCAAGGGCCAGAAGGGCGTCGCCAAGCGCGAGGGCCGCTCTGCCGAGAACGGCGCCGTCGTCTCCCTGATCGCCGACGACAACACCTCCGGTGTCCTGGTCGAGCTGAAGTGCGAGACGGACTTCGTCGCCAAGGGTGAGAAGTTCCAGGCCGTCGCGAACGCGCTCGCCGCGCACGTCGCCGCCACCTCCCCGGCCGACATCGAGGCGCTGCTCGCCTCCGAGATCGAGGCCGGCAAGACCGTCCAGGCGTACGTCGACGAGGCCAACGCCAACCTCGGCGAGAAGATCGTCCTGGACCGCTTCGCGCAGTTCTCCGGCGGTTACGTCACGGCTTACATGCACCGCACCATGCCCGACCTGCCCCCGCAGATCGGTGTTCTCGTCGAGCTCGACAAGGAGAACGCCGAGATCGCCAAGGGTGTCGCGCAGCACATCGCCGCCTTCGCGCCGAAGTACCTCTCCCGTGAGGACGTTCCGGCCGAGGTCGTCGAGTCCGAGCGCCGCGTCGCCGAGGAGACCACCCGCGCCGAGGGCAAGCCCGAGGCCGCGCTGCCCAAGATCGTCGAGGGTCGCGTCAACGGCTTCTTCAAGGAGGCCACCCTCCTCGGTCAGCCGTACGCGCTCGAGAACAAGAAGACCGTCCAGCAGATCCTGGACGAGGCCGGTGTCACCCTGAAGCGCTTCACCCGCATCAAGGTCGGCATCTGAGCCGGTACGCGCTCGACAAGGGAGCCCGCTAGGGTTGCCAAGTGGACGTCGGCCGCGTGAGCGCCGGACGGCCGCAGATCTGACGAGGAGGCCATTGCCGCGAGTGGACCACAACACCCACCGGCAATGGCCTTCTTCGTATGTGCACGAGGAGATCTCCATGAACCAGGGCGCCGCACAGGGCGACGACAACACCGGCAACAAGGCCGGCCGCTTCATGCTGAAGCTGTCCGGCGAAGCGTTCTCCGGCGGCACCGGCCTCGGCGTCGACCCCGACGTCGTACACGCCATCGCTCGCGAGATCGCCGCCGTCGTGCGCGACGGCGCGGAGATCGCTGTCGTGATCGGCGGCGGCAACTTCTTCCGCGGCGCCGAGCTGCAGGTGCGCGGCATGGACCGGGCCCGCTCCGACTACATGGGCATGCTCGGCACGGTCATGAACTGCCTCGCCCTCCAGGACTTCCTGGAGAAGGAAGGCATCGACTCCCGCGTCCAGACCGCCATCACCATGGGCCAGGTCGCGGAACCCTACATCCCGCTGCGCGCCGTGCGGCACCTGGAGAAGGGCCGTGTCGTCATCTTCGGCGCCGGTATGGGCATGCCCTACTTCTCCACCGACACCACCGCGGCCCAGCGAGCCCTGGAGATCGACGCCGAAGCGCTCCTCATGGGCAAGAACGGGGTGGACGGCGTCTACGACTCCGACCCCAAGACCAACCCGGACGCGGTGAAGTTCGACGCGCTGGAGTACGGCGAGGTGCTCTCCCGCGACCTCAAGGTCGCCGACGCCACCGCCATCACCCTCTGCCGCGACAACAACCTGCCGATCCTCGTCTTCGAACTGCTCGCCGCGGGCAATATCGCGCGCGCGGTGAAGGGTGAGAAGATCGGCACTCTCGTGAGCGACCAGGGCACCCGCACCTGATCCCGGTCCCCGGGGTGCCCCAGCGAGGGATGGACAAAGCCCTGCCGGTCGGACACCGTGCAGGAGACAGACGCGACGCAGGTTCCGCGGCCCTTTGTACGCCGGGCCTACTCATAGACACGCAGGAGCAAGTGGTGATCGAAGAGACCCTCCTCGAGGCAGAGGAGAAGATGGAGAAGGCCGTCCTGGTCGCCAAGGAGGACTTCGCCGCGATCCGCACCGGACGTGCGCACCCGGCCATGTTCAACAAGATCGTGGCGGACTACTACGGTGCCGTCACCCCGATCAACCAGCTGGCGTCGTTCTCGGTGCCGGAGCCGCGCATGGCCGTGGTGACCCCGTTCGACAAGAGCGCGTTGCGCAACATCGAGCAGGCGATCCGCGACTCCGACCTCGGCGTCAACCCGAGCAACGACGGCAACATCATCCGTGTGGTGTTCCCCGAGCTCACCGAGGAGCGCCGCCGGGAGTACATCAAGGTCGCCAAGACCAAGGGCGAGGACGCCAAGATCTCGATCCGTTCCGTGCGCCGCAAGGCCAAGGAGGCCATCGACAAGTTCGTCAAGGACGGCGAGGTCGGCGAGGACGAGGGCCGTCGTGCGGAGAAGGAGCTCGACGACACCACCGCGAAGTACGTCGCGCAGGTGGACGAGCTGCTCAAGCACAAGGAAGCCGAGCTTCTCGAGGTCTGATGAACGACTCTTCCTGGGGGGCCCCGCCGAGAGGCGGTTACTGGGGTCCGCCCGACCAGGGGTTCGATCCGGGGTTCGCTCCGGCCGCCCCGGCGGGTCCCGCCTACGATGGGCATGACGCACTGTATCCACCAGAGACGCAGCCCATGCCCATCGTGCCCGACGTTCCCGCCGGCGGACACGCCGGTGGAGGCCAGGACGACCGCGACCGGGGGACCGCTCCGCTGAGCGGTCCCCCGTTCCATGACGAGATGCCGCAGGAGCCCATGCCCAGCCCGCCGCCTGCGGCAGCCCAGCCGCCGGAGTCCCCGGAGCCGCAGCACTCCTCTTCGCAGCAGAGTCAGCCGAAGGAGAAGAAGCGGGCCGGCCGGGACCTGCGGGCCGCGATAGGGGTCGGCATCGGCCTCGGCGCGGTGATCGTCGCTTCCCTGTTCGTCTGGAAGCCGGTCTTCGTCGGTGTGATCGCCGTCGCCGTCATGGTCGGGCTGTGGGAGCTGACGTCCCGCCTGGAGGAGCGCAAGTCCATCAAGGCCCCGCTCGTGCCGCTCGCGGTCGGCGGCGCGGCGATGGTCGTCGCCGGCTATGTGCGGGGCGCGGAGGGCGCCTGGGTGGCGATGGCGCTCACGGCCCTGGCCGTGCTCGTGTGGCGCATGATCGAGCCGCCGGAGGGCTACCTCAAGGACGTGACGGCCGGTGTCTTCGCCGCCTTCTACGTTCCGTTCCTGGCGACGTTCGTGGCGATGATGCTGACCGCGGAGGACGGTCCGCAGCGGGTGCTGACGTTCCTCCTGCTCACGGTCGTCAGCGACACCGGCGCGTACGCGGTCGGCTGGCGCTTCGGCAAGCACAAGCTGGCGCCGCGCATCAGCCCCGGCAAGACCCGGGAGGGCCTGCTCGGCGCGGTGGCGTTCGCGATGGCGGCGGGCGCGCTGTGCATGCAGTTCCTGATCGACGGCGGCACCTGGTGGCAGGGCCTGCTGCTGGGCCTCGCGGTCGCGGCCAGCGCCACGCTGGGCGACCTCGGGGAGTCGATGATCAAGCGGGATCTGGGCATCAAGGACATGGGCACGCTGCTCCCGGGCCACGGGGGCATCATGGACCGCCTCGACTCGCTGCTGCCGACGGCCCCGGTGGTGTGGCTGCTGCTGGTCGTCTTCGTCGGAAGCGGCTGAGTCACCCCCCGGACCTGCGGTTCTTCCGCGAAGGGCTCGTCGTCCCCAGGGCGGCGAGCCCTTCGCCGTATCTCTGCGACACTGGTAGGACCATGCCCAAGCCCGGAGAACTCACTTTCGTCGCCCCGCGCGGAGCCAAGCAGCCGCCGCGGCACCTCGCCGACCTGTCGCCCGCCGAGCGCAAGGAGGCCGTCGCCGCGATCGGCGAGAAGCCGTTCCGCGCCAAGCAGCTGTCCCAGCACTACTTCGCGCGGTACGCCCACGACCCCGCCCAGTGGACCGACATCCCCGCCGCCTCCCGCGAGAAGCTCGCCGGGGAGCTGCTGCCCGATCTGATGTCCGTCGTGCGGCACGTCTCGTGCGACGACGACACCACCCGCAAGACGCTGTGGCGGCTGCACGACGGCACGCTCGTCGAGTCGGTGCTGATGCGGTACCCGGACCGGGTGACGATGT
The DNA here is from genome assembly GCF_054963715.1 of Streptomyces sp. STAM6. NCBI lineage: Bacteria > Bacillati > Actinomycetota > Actinomycetes > Kitasatosporales > Streptomycetaceae > Streptomyces > Streptomyces sp. STAM6. Next base: position 75,181 of record NZ_JBUEFZ010000018.1, read on the forward strand.
GCATCTCGTCGCAGGCCGGCTGTGGGATGAACTGCCCGTTCTGTGCCACGGGCCAGGCCGGGCTCGACCGCAATCTGTCGACCGCGGAGATCGTGCACCAGATCGTCGACGGGATGCGGGCGCTGCGGGACGGCGAGGTCCCCGGGGGGCCCGCGCGGCTGTCCAACATCGTCTTCATGGGCATGGGTGAGCCGCTCGCCAACTACAAGCGGGTCGTCGGTGCGATCCGGCGGCTCACCGACCCGGAGCCGGACGGCCTGGGACTGTCGCAGCGCGGGATCACCGTGTCGACGGTCGGCCTGGTGCCGGCGATGCTGCGGTTCGCCGACGAGGGCTTCAAGTGCCGGCTCGCCGTCTCGCTGCACGCCCCGGACGACGAGCTGCGTGACACGCTCGTGCCGGTGAACACCCGCTGGAAGGTGCGGGAGGTGCTGGACGCCGCCTGGGAGTACGCCGAGAAGTCGGGCCGGCGCATCTCGATCGAGTACGCGCTCATCCGCGACATCAACGACCAGGCGTGGCGTGGGGACCTGCTCGGCCGGCTGCTCAAGGCTGGGGGTCCCCCCGGCGGAGCCAGGGGGAGGGTGCACGTCAACCTGATCCCGCTGAACCCGACGCCGGGCTCCAAGTGGACCGCCTCCCGGCCCGAGGACGAGAAGGCGTTCGTCGAGGCCATCGCCGCCCACGGCGTACCGGTCACGGTGCGTGACACCCGTGGGCAGGAGATCGACGGCGCCTGTGGACAGCTCGCCGCCGCCGAGCGGTGAGCTTGTAGTCTGGGCTCGAACACACATCTGCACATTCCGACAGGGGAGCGCCACAGCGCTGAGAGTGCGGCACACGCTTTTCGAACAAGCACAGCGGCTGCAGACCCTCTGAACCTCGCCCAGGTCATTCTGGGTAGGAAGTTCGGTCGTTACTCGAGCTGTTGCGCCCTGCCCGCCGGGTCCCCGGCGGGCAGGGCCGCGTCTCTTCCTGGTCACACCCAGGAGGAATCTCAGTGAGCACCACCAAGAAGATCACGGTCGGGGCGCTGGCCGCGGCTCTGGGCGTCACGACGCTCACCGCCTGCGGCTCCGACGACCCGGCGTCGTCCGGCGGCACCACGTCCAAGACCGTGACGCTCGTCAGTCACGACTCCTTCAACGCCTCCCCGGCGGTCCTGAAGGAGTTCACCAAGGAGACCGGCTACACCGTCAAGGTGCTCAAGAGCGGCGACGCGGGCGAGGCCGTCAACAAGGCGATCCTCACCAAGGGCGCCCCGCAGGGCGATGTCTTCTTCGGCGTCGACAACACCCTCCTGTCCCGCGCGCTCGACAACGGTCTGTTCGACCCGTACGAGGCGAAGGGCCTGGACCAGGTCCCGGCCGCGGTCCAGCTCGACAAGGACAAGCACCGCGTCACGCCCGTCGACACCGGCGACATCTGCGTCAACTACGACAAGAAGTACTTCGCGGACAAGAAGCTGGCGCCGCCGCAGACCTTCGACGATCTCGCCGAGCCCGCGTACAAGAACCTCCTCGTCGTGGAGAACCCGGAGCGGTCCTCGCCCGGTCTCGGCTTCCTGCTCGGCACCGCGGCCCAGTACGGCGACGAGGGCTGGCAGGACTACTGGAAGAAGCTGAAGGCCAACGGCGTCAAGGTCGTCGACAGCTGGGAGCTCGCCTACAACCAGGAGTTCTCCGGCTCGGCCGGCGGCAAGAAGGCCAAGGGTGACCGGCCGCTCGTCGTGTCGTACGCCTCCAGCCCGCCCGTCGAGGTGCTCTACGCCCAGCCGCAGCCGAAGGAGGCGCCCACCGGCGTCTCGACCGGCACCTGCTTCCAGCAGACCGAGTTCGCCGGCCTGCTGACCGGCGCCAAGAATCCGGAGGGCGGCAAGGCGCTGATCGACTTCCTGATCGGCAAGAAGTTCCAGGAGGACATGCCGCTGCAGATGTTCGTGAACCCGGTGATCAAGGACGCGAAGCTGCCGGAGCTGTTCACCAAGCACGGCGCGCAGGCCGACAAGCCGCGTACGGTCGCCCCCGAGAAGATCGCCGAGAAGCGTGACCAGTGGATCCAGACGTGGTCCTCGCTCGTCCTGAAGTAGAGGCCGACCCGGAGGACGGCGGAAAGGTGCCTTCACCGGTCCGGGCCAGGCCCGGCCTGAAGGGTGCTGCCGTGCGCCTCGGGCTGATGGCGCTGCCCGTCGCCTTCTTCGCCGTCTTCTTCGCCTACCCCGTCGTCTCGATCGTCGGCCGCGGCCTGAAGACGGACGGCGACTGGCGGCTCGGGCGGCTCGGCGAGGTGCTGAGCCGCCCGGACATCCTCGACGTCCTCTGGTTCACCACCTGGCAGGCGCTCGCCTCCACCCTGCTCACCCTGCTGATCGCGCTGCCCGGCGCGTATGTCTTCGCCCGTCTCGACTTCCCCGGCAAGCAGGTGCTGCGCGCGGTGGTGACCGTGCCGTTCGTGCTGCCGACCGTCGTCGTCGGCACCGCGTTCCTCGCCGTCGTCGGCCGCGGCGGGCTGCTCGACGAACTGTGGGGCGTACGGCTCGACACCACCGTGTGGGCGATCCTCCTCGCGCATGTCTTCTTCAACTACGCCGTCGTCGTCCGCACCGTCGGCGGGCTGTGGGGGCAGCTCGACCCGCGCCAGGAGGAAGCCGCGCGGGTCCTCGGCGCCTCCCGGTTCGGGGCCTGGCGCCGGGTGACGCTGCCCGCGCTCGCACCCGCCGTCGCCGCGGCCGCCCTGATGGTCTTCCTCTTCACCTACACCTCCTTCGGCGTCGTGCAGATCCTCGGCGGACCCGCCTACTCGACCCTGGAGGCGGAGATCTACCGGCAGACGGCGCAGCTGCTGGACCTCTCCACCGCCGCCGTGCTGACACTGCTGCAGTTCGTCGCGGTGGGCGCGATCCTCGCCGTGCACGCCCGGACGGTCCGCCGGCGGGAGTCCGTGCTGAAACTCGTGGACGCCGCGCGGACCGCCCGGCGTCCGCACGGCGCCGGCCAGTGGGCGCTGCTCGGCGGGGTCCTGGCGAGCATCGTCCTGCTGATCCTGCTGCCGGTCGGCGTCCTGGTCGCGCGCTCCCTCGGCGGCCCCGACGGCTTCGGCCTCGCCTTCTACCGGGCGCTCCAGGACGCCGACGCGAGCGGCGGCACGTTCCTCGTCCCGCCGCTGGAGGCGATCTGGAACTCGCTCCAGTACGCCCTCGCCGCGACGGCCATCGCGCTGGTGATCGGCGGGCTCGCCGCCGCCGCGCTGACCAGGCGGGCCGGCCGGCTGGTGCGGGGCTTCGACGCACTGCTGATGCTGCCGCTCGGGGTGTCCGCCGTGACCGTCGGCTTCGGCTTCCTGATCGCCCTCGACGAGCCGCCGCTGGACCTGCGGTCCTCGTGGATCCTGGTGCCGCTCGCGCAGGCCCTCGTCGGTGTCCCGTTCGTCGTGCGCACCATGCTGCCCGTGCTGCGGGCCGTGGACGCGCGGCTGCGGGAGGCCGCCGCCGTGCTGGGGGCGTCGCCGCTGCGCGCCTGGCGCGAGGTGGACCTGCCGATGGTCAGGCGGGCCCTGCTGGTCGCGGGCGGGTTCGCCTTCGCCGTGTCGCTCGGCGAGTTCGGTGCGACCGTGTTCATCGCCCGGCCCGACTCCCCGACGCTGCCGGTCGCCGTGGCGCGGCTCGTCGGCAGGCCGGGTGAGCTCAACTACGGCCAGGCCATGGCCCTCTCCACCATCCTGATGGTGGTGTGCGCGGTGGCGCTGCTGCTGCTCGAACGTGTCCGTACCGATCGCTCGGGGGAGTTCTAGATGCTGGCACTGGAAGGCGTGACCGTACGCTTCGGGGCCCGCGCCGCCCTCGACGCGGTGGACCTGACGGTCCACGACCACGAGATCGTGTGCGTGCTCGGTCCGAGCGGCAGCGGCAAGTCGACGCTGCTGCGGGTGGTGGCCGGGCTGCAGCCCCTGGACGGCGGGCGGGTGCTGCTGGAGGGCTCCGATCTGGCCGGTGTGCCCGTGCACCGGCGGGGCGTGGGGCTGATGTTCCAGGACCACCAGCTGTTCCCGCAGCGGGACGTCGGCGGCAACGTCGCCTTCGGGCTGCGCATGCGCGGCGTGTCCAGGGGAGAACGGGCGGCGCGGGTCTCGGAGTTGCTGGAGCTCGTCGGGCTGCCCGACGCCGGACGGCGGTCGGTCGCCGCCCTCTCCGGCGGTGAGCAGCAGCGCGTCGCGCTCGCGCGGGCCCTGGCCCCCCGCCCCCGGCTGCTGATGCTCGACGAACCGCTCGGCCAGCTCGACCGGGGCCTGCGCGAGCGGCTCGTCGTCGAACTGCGCCGGCTCTTCGGCCGGCTGGGCACGACGGTGCTCGCCGTCACGCACGACCAGGGCGAGGCGTTCGCGCTCGCGGACCGGGTCGTGGTGATGCGGGACGGCCGGATCGCGCAGGCCGGTACGCCGCTGGAGGTCTGGCAGCGGCCCCGGTCCGCGTTCGTCGCCCGCTTCCTCGGCTTCGACAACATCGTGGACGCGACGATCCGCGGTGAGCTCGCCGACACCGCCTGGGGCAAGGTGCCGGTGCCACCGGGCAGCCGGCAGGGCCCGGCCCGGCTGCTGGTACGGCCCGCCGGGGTGCGGACGGGCGACCCGGCCACGGGGCTGCGCTGCGTGGTCGAGGGCCGGACCTTCCGGGGCACCCACGTCGCCGTGCGGCTGAGGCCCGCCGACGGGCCCCTCCTGGAGGCGGAGTGCTCCCTGCGCGACGCACCCGATGAGGGGGCCGAGACCGGGGTGACCTTCGACGCCGGGGACGTCGTGGTCCTGGACTGACACCGCGGCCGGGTCAGTCCCCGGCCGGTTCGTCCCGCACGGCGGCCGACAGGTCCAGGACCGCGCACGCGCCGCCCTCCGGGGGATTGGTGAACGCCAGGCGGGCGCCCAGCACCCGGGCCTGACCGGCGGCGATGGTCAGACCGAGGCCCAGCCCGCGGCCGACCGCGCTCGTGTGGAAGCGCTGCGGGCCGTGCGCCAGCAGATGGTCCGGGAAGCCCCCGCCGTGGTCGCGCACGCGCACCACCCCGCGCTCCACCTGGACCACGACCGGCGCGGAACCGTGCCGCAGGGCGTTGCTCACCAGGTTGGTCAGAATGCGCTCCACGCGCCGGGAGTCGGTCTCCACGAACGCGTCGGCAACGATGTCGACCCGTACGCCGGCGCCCGCCTCCTGGCCGGCGCCCGCCTCCTGGCCGGCGCCCGCCTCCTGGCCGGCGCCCGCCTCCTGGCCGGCGCCCGCCTCCTGGCCGGCGCCCGGATCGTCGCGGGCGGTGGCGCCGTCGTGGGCGGTCGTGCCGGCCGGGTCGCCGCCCCCGGGCCGTGCCTCCGCCGGGGCATCGACGGCGCGGACCGCGCGCCGGGCGAGGCCGCTCAGCTCCACCAGCCGTACCTCGGCCTCCTCGCCGCCGTTGTCCAGCCGGGCGACCTCCAGGACGTCCTCCATCAGGTCCCGCATGCGGGCGACCCGTTCCTTGACCATCGACTCGGCCCTCCCGTCGGGGAGCAGTCCGGCCGCGGCGACCAGTCCGGCGACCGGAGTGCGCAGCTCGTGCGCGATGTTCGCCGTCACCTCACGCTCGGCGCGCAGCCGCTCGGCCAGCGCCTCCGCCATGGTGTTCACGGCCCGGGTCAGCGTGGAGATCTCGTCCCGGCCGCTCTGGGGGAGCCGCGCGTCCAGGTCGCCGTCGGTGATCTGCTCGGCACGCCGGGCGGAGAGCCGCAGCCGGCGGCCGAGGCGGGTGGCGAGCAGCAGTCCGATGAGCGTGGCGACCGCGGTGCCGACGACCCCCGCCCGCAGCATGCCGCTCTGCAGTTCGTCCGACAGCGGATCCTCGCGCTGCTTGAGCGCGAGGACGTGGCCGTTGTGGTAGGTCGCGGCCCAGATCTGCCTGCGGTCCCCGTTCTGCTGCACGAAGGTGGCGCGGCGGCCGTTGAGGACCATGTCGCGCAGCTCCGCGGGCAGGTTGGGCGGATCGACCTTCATGCCGAACCTGGGAGGGCCGCCGCTCGACTCGTACATGTGCTCGGCGAGGAGCAGTCGCTCCATCGCCTGGTCCCGGGCCCGGTCCTCCAGCAGCCGCGGCACCTGAATGCCCGTCACCAGCGCGGCGAGCGCCGCGGTGGCGGTGATCGTGGCACCTATCTTGAGCCGTAGCCCCATGTCTCATCTCCCCTGCCCGGGAGTCTACGAGGCGCCCGTCCGTCAGCCGACGGGTGTCAGTTCCCTCGGCTCCGGCTCGGCGACCGGGGCGGCCTCCCCCTCCGGGGCGCCGAACCACGCGACCGCGACAGCGCCCGCCACGGCCAGGACGAAGCCGGCGATCGCCAGCCAGCCGAGGCCCGGCCGGGACGCGTCCCCCAGCCAGAGCACGCCGATCATGCCGGGCAGGACCGTCTCGCCGACGACCAGTGCCGCCGTGGCCCCGTTCACCGAACCGATCTGCAGGGCGACCGTGTGCAGGTACATGCCGCCGACACCGGCGACCAGGATGGCGTAGAGCGCCGGATCCGCGAGCAGCGTGCCGAGGTCGAACGGGTCGACACCGTCCAGGACGCGCACCCCGACGCCGAGCGCGCCGAAGCCCAGGCCGGACAGCAGACCGGCGAGGATCGCGGCCCGCGCGCCCAGCAGCCGGACGACCACGGTGCCGCCCACCATCAGCAGCAGCGAGATCGCCAGCAGCCACCAGTGGGTGGAGACCGGAGTGTCGCCGCTGCCCTCGGGTCCGGCCGCGGTCGCCAGCAGGACGAGCGCCGAGCAGACGACCGCGATGGAGGTCCACTCGGCCCGGTTCAGCCGGATGCCGAGGAGCTTGACGCTCAGTACGGCGGTGATCACCAGGTTCGCGCTGATCACGGTCTGGGAGAGGAACAACGGCAGCATCCGGGCGGCCAGCGCGCCGAGCCCGAAACCGACGAAGTCGAGGATGGTGCCGACGATGAACTCCCAGGTCATCGCGGCCTTGGCGGTGGACTGCAGGCTGGGGCCGCCGTGCTGGGTGGTGAGCCCGGCGGCGGCCTCGCGGCGGGCGGACTTGCGGGAGCCGACGGCTTGCAGGACCGAGCCCGTGCCGTAGCAGATCGAGGCCGCGACGGCCGTCAAGAGTCCTATGAGCACGTCGGGCTCCTTCGAACGGTTGCTTTTCCGTCTGCCAGACGTGAGTTCGGGCCCGCGAGTTGCTTCTGTCGTGGTTCGTTACGTCTTAAACAAGTCCGCCGGTCAAGGCCGCGGTCGTGGCCGTGCCGGGCTGAGGGCGCCATGCGGCCACGCGACGGGCCGCCCTCACGCGGCGGCCGCCGGCTCGTCTCGCCGCCGTCTCGCCGCCGCGGCGACGCCGGGCCCGAGCGCCCCGCGGCGTTCGGCTCAGCCCTGCAGGGGCAGAGCGGCCAACTGCGCCACCGTCCAGGTGAGCGGGGCGAATGCGGCCAGCAGGGTGAACGCCCGCAGCGCGGCCGCCGTCCGCAGCAGTCCCGCCGACGTACCGAGGCGCAGCAGCGCCTCCTTGATGTCCAGCCGGGCCTGCCGGGTCTCCAGGGCCGAGGTGATCAGGGTCGCGGTGGTGCAGGCCACCACCACGCCGGCGGCGAGCCCGGTCAGCGGGCCGAGCGGCTGGGTGCCGTCCCGCTCGTACAGCGCGGTCGCCGCGATGGTCGCGGACGCCACCACACACGCCACGCCCAGCGGCCGGCCGACGCGCCGGGCCTCCTCCATGAGGCCGCGCCCCGCGAGCAGCCGGGTCGCACCGGGCCGGAAGGCCTGGAGCAGGCGCCCGCACAGATGGGTGAGGCCGGGCCCGGCCACGGCCAGGCCGAGTGCGGTGAGCACCCATCCGGCCGCCACCAGCGGCGTGCTGCCGCCGAGACCGCCGGGCAGGCCGAGCGCCGGTCCGGAGGCCGGGCCGCGTGCCGCGTACGTCTCCACCGCGAGACCGATCGCCATCAGCGCCACGCCCCACGGCAGCCCGGCCGGGGGCGCCTGCGGCGCTTCGTCGGCCTCCGGTGTCCGTGGCCCGTCCGTGGGCAGGGGCTTGCGGCGCGGGCGGAGGGCGAGCGCCGCGGAGACGGACGCCACGAGCGGGACGACGGCCATCAGGGTCAGCGCGGCGGCGAGGGGGAGGGGCCGCCCGGCGGCCGTCAGCGCGGCGGCGTCCCCGTCGAACGGCATGCCGGTGATGTCCCCCCGCAGGTGCAGGAAGACCAGCAGCGCGATCAGGGAGCCGAGCGTGCAGGTGACGGCGGTCGACGCGGCGGCCAGCGCGGCCAGTCGCGCCGGGCCCATCCCGATGGCCGACAGACCGGGCCGTGGCCGGGTGGCGGGGTCGGTGCGGGCCACGGCGACGGCGAAGTGCGCGGTGGCCGCGGTCGGCAGCAGGCACCACAGGAGGCGCTGCACGGCCTGTGGTGACGCGCCCGGGTTCGCCACGGCGTACGCCAGCGTGCACAGCAGCAGGAAGCCGGTGGCGGCGGCAGCCGCCGCCACGAGCAGTCGGCGCGCCAGGACCAGGGGGTGGGCGCCGCGGGCTAGACGGAGAGCGAGCACGCGTCGCGGCCCTCCGCTCCGTTGAGGTGGACGGCGTTGACCCGTCGGCCGTCGAGGAGGGCGACCGTCCGGTCGGCCAGCCCGGCGACCTCGGCGTCGTGGGTGGCGAGGACGACGGTGATGCGGTGGGAGCGCGCGGCGGCGGTCAGGGTGCGCAGGACCTGTGCCGCGTCCGCGCGGTGCAGTGCCGCGGTCGGTTCGTCGGCGAAGAGGACCGCCGGTGTGGTCACCAGGGCGCGGGCGACCGCGATCCGCTGGCGCTCCGCCTGGCACAGCGCGCGGGGCCGCTTGCGGGCGCTGCCGCCGACGTCCAGCCGCTCCAGCCATTCCAGGGCCGTCGCCTTGGCGGAGCGGTGCGACGAGCCGTTGAGCAGCAGGGGCAGGGCGGCGTTCTCCCAGGCGGTGAGCTCGGGGACGAGGTCGGGCTCGGGGCCGATCCAGCCGAACCGGTCGCGGCGCAGCCGTTCGCGCTGGAGCGGCGACATGGTGTGGACGGGGGCGCTGTTGAACCAGACCTCGCCCTCCCGGGCGACGAGCTGGCCGGACAGACAGCGCAGCAGGGTGGTCTTGCCGCAGCCGCGCGGGCCGTGCACGGCGAGGATCTCTCCCTCGCGCACGCCGAGGGAGACACCTTGCAGCGCGAGCGAGCCGTTGTGGGAGTGGTGCAGGGCGCGAGCCCAGAGCACGTCGTTGTCCGGCGGGGCCACCATGGCGTACACCTCGGTATCAGGTCTGTTGTGTCGTCCCCCGTACGTTCCTCCGTACGGGGGAACGAAGGCAGAGCCGATCGGTCACTGGCACGGTAGGTATACCGGACCGGGGTGGACGCACAGCACGCGGCCCGGGTCCGCCCATCTCACTCGGATGGGGCAGGACCCGGGCCGCGTTCAGCCTACGATCGGACGATCAGAGCTTGGTCCAGGCCTCGGTGAGGGTGGCCCGGAGGATCTGCTCGATCTCGTCGAACGTGGACTGGTTCGAGATCAGCGGCGGAGCCAGCTGGACGACCGGGTCGCCGCGGTCGTCGGCACGGCAGTACAGGCCGTTGTCGAACAGCGCCTTGGAGAGGAAGCCGTACAGGACGCGCTCGGTCTCCTCGTCGTTGAAGGACTCCTTGGTGTTCTTGTCCTTCACCAGCTCGATGCCGTAGAAGAAGCCGTTGCCGCGGACGTCGCCGACGATCGGCAGGTCGTGCAGCTTCTGCAGGGTCGACAGGAAGTTGCCCTCGTTGTCGAGCACGTGCTGGTTGAGCTTCTCCTCCTCGAACAGGTCGAGGTTGGCGAGACCGACGGCCGCGGAGACCGGGTGGCCACCGAAGGTGTAGCCGTGCAGGAAGGTGTTGTCGCCCTTGTAGAACGGCTCGGCCAGCCGGTCCGAGACGATGCAGGCGCCGATCGGGGAGTAGCCCGAGGTCATGCCCTTGGCGCAGGTGATCATGTCCGGCACGTAACCGAACTTGTCACAGGCGAACGTGGTGCCCAGGCGGCCGAAGGCGCAGATGACCTCGTCCGAGACGAGCAGCACGTCGTACTGGTCGCAGATCTCGCGGACCCGCTGGAAGTATCCGGGCGGCGGCGGGAAGCAGCCGCCGGCGTTCTGCACCGGCTCCAGGAAGACCGCGGCCACCGTGTCCGGGCCCTCGAAGAGGATCTGCTGCTCGATCTGGTCGGCGGCCCAGCGGCCGAAGGCCTCGGGGTCGTCGCCGAAGAGCGGGGCGCGGTAGATGTTGGTGTTCGGCACCTTGTGCGCGCCGGGGACCAGCGGCTCGAAGGGGGCCTTCAGACCGGGCAGACCGGTGATCGACAGGGCGCCCTGCGGGGTGCCGTGGTAGGCCACCGCGCGGGAGATGACCTTGTACTTGGTCGGCTTGCCCTTGAGCTTGAAGTACTGCTTGGCGAGCTTCCAGGCGGTCTCGACCGCCTCACCGCCGCCGGTGGTGAAGAAGACCTTGTTGAGGTCGCCCGGGGCGTGGTGGGCGAGGCGCTCGGCCAGCTCCACGGCCTTCGGGTGGGCGTAGGACCACACCGGGAAGAAGGCGAGCTCCTCCGCCTGCTTGGCGGCGACCTCGGCGAGCTTCTTGCGGCCGTGGCCCGCCTGGACCACGAACAGACCGGCGAGGCCGTCGAGGTAGCGCTTGCCCTTGTCGTCGTAGATGTAGGTGCCCTCACCACGCACGATGGTGGGGACGGGTGCGTTCTCGTACGACGACATGCGGGTGAAGTGCATCCACAGGTGGTCGTAGGCGGTCTTGGAGAGGTCCTTGCTCACGGCTATCGGGTTCCCCACATATAGGTCTGCTTCTTGAGCTTGAGGTAGACGAAGCTCTCGGTGGAGCGCACGCCGGGGAGGGTGCGGATGCGCTTGTTGATCACATCCAGCAGGTGGTCGTCGTCCTCGCAGACGATCTCCACCATCAGGTCGAAGGAGCCAGCGGTCATCACCACGTACTCGCACTCGGCCATGGCCGTCACCGCGTCCGCCACCTGCTCCACGTCGCCCTCGACGTTGATCCCGACCATCGCCTGACGGCGGAAGCCCACGGTGAGCGGGTCGGTGACGGCGACGATCTGCATCACGCCTTGGTCGAGGAGCTTCTGGACGCGCTGCCGGACGGCCGCTTCGGAGAGGCCCACGGCCTTTCCGATGGCGGCGTACGGACGGCGTCCGTCCTCCTGGAGCTGTTCGATGATCGCCAGGGAGACGGCGTCGATCGTCGGCGACGATCCGTTTCCGCTCCTGGACTCTGCGCTTCGACTGGCCACACATTCACTCTGCACCGAGACCCGTCGGTCTGGCAACCCCAGATCGATGAAATTCGTTGTTGAAGGGATCTGATCTCACTGAATCCGAAGTTCTGGAGCGTCGGGCCTGTCGAAAGCGTCGCAGCAGCGACTAGGGTGTGAGTGTCCAGTACGTGGACACCCTGGTTACCGAACCCACGAGACCGACAGGAGGGGTGGCAAGTGACCACCGAGCTGCGTCGTCTGCGCAACTACATCAACGGGGAGTTCCGGGACGCCGCCGACGGACGGACCATCGACGTGGTCAACCCGGCCACCGGCGACGTGTACGCCACTTCTCCGCTCTCCGGGCAGGCGGACGTGGACGCCGCCATGCAGGCGGCCGCGGCCGCCTTCCCCGCCTGGCGCGACACCACGCCCGCGGAGCGCCAGAAGGTCCTGCTCAAGATCGCGGACGCCTTCGAGGCCCGCGCCGAGGACCTCATCGCGGCCGAGTCGGAGAACACCGGCAAGCCGCTGGAGCTGACCCGCACCGAAGAGATCCCGCCGATGGTGGACCAGATCCGCTTCTTCGCCGGTGCGGCCCGCATGCTCGAAGGCCGCTCGGCCGGCGAGTACATGGAGGGCATGACCTCGATCGTCCGCCGCGAGCCGGTGGGCGTCTGCGCCCAGGTCGCGCCGTGGAACTACCCGATGATGATGGCCGTGTGGAAGTTCGCCCCGGCCCTGGCCGCGGGCAACACCGTGGTCCTCAAGCCCTCGGACACCACCCCGGCCTCCACCGTGCTGATCGCCGAGATCATCGGTGAGATCGTCCCCAAGGGCGTCTTCAACGTCATCTGCGGCGACCGCGAGACCGGCAGGGCCATGGTCGAGCACCCCGTCCCCGCGATGGCCTCCATCACCGGCTCCGTACGCGCCGGCATGCAGGTCGCCGAGTCCGCCGCCAAGGACGTCAAGCGCGTCCACCTGGAGCTCGGCGGCAAGGCGCCGGTCGTCGTCTTCGAGGACACCGACATCGACAAGGCCGTCGAGGACATCTCCGTGGCGGGCTTCTTCAACGCCGGCCAGGACTGCACGGCCGCCACCCGCGTCCTCGTCCACGAGTCCATCCACGACGAGTTCGTCTCGGCCCTGGCCAAGGCCGCCGCCGAGACCAAGACGGGGCAGCCGGACGACGAGGACGTGCTGTACGGCCCGCTGAACAACGCCAACCAGCTGAAGCAGGTCACCGGCTTCATCGACCGCCTCCCGGCGCACGCCAAGGTCGAGGCGGGCGGCCACCGTGTCGGCGACAAGGGCTTCTTCTACGCCCCGACCGTCGTCTCCGGCCTCAAGCAGGACGACGAGATCGTCCAGAACGAGGTCTTCGGCCCGGTCATCACGGTCCAGTCGTTCCGCGACGAGGAGCAGGCGCTGGAGTACGCCAACGGCGTCGAGTACGCGCTCGCCTCCTCCGTCTGGACGAAGGACCACGCCCGCGCCATGCGGATGTCCAAGGCCCTCGACTTCGGCTGCGTCTGGATCAACACCCACATCCCGCTGGTCGCCGAGATGCCGCACGGCGGCTTCAAGAAGTCCGGCTACGGCAAGGACCTGTCGGCGTACGGCTTCGACGACTACACACGCATCAAGCACGTGATGACGTCGCTGGGCTGACACACCGCCGGACGGTGAGCGCGGGCGGGCCGGGGTTCCTCTCCCCGGCCCGCCCGCCGCCGTTCGCGGGCACCGTGCCGCCGGGCCCCGCCCGCCGCGCCGGCGACGCGAGAAGCCCCGCGGCGGGAGACGCCCCGCGATGGGAGAACGCCCGCAGCGGGAGACGGCCCGCGGCGGGAGACGCCCCGCGATGGGAGAACGCCCGCAGTGGGAGACGGCCCGCGGCGGGAGACGCCCCGCGATGGGAGACGCCCGCAGTGGGAGACGGCCCGCGGCGGGAGACGCCCCGCGATGGGAGACGCCCCGCGATGGGAGACCGCCCGCGACGCGAGAGACCCCGCGTGTCCCGCGATGGGGTGACGGCCCGCGTGTTCGGCGCCCGGGACGCCCGCGCCCCAGCAGGGTGTTCTGCCATGGAGAAGACCGTCGTGGTGACCGGGGCCAACAGCGGGATCGGGCTGGAGACGGCGGTGCTGCTCGCCCGGCGGGGCTTCGACGTCGTCGGAACCGTCCGCAGCACCGAGAAGGCCGAGGAGCTGCACGAGACCGCCCGGCGGCGTGGGACCTCCCTGCGCACCGCCCAGCTCGACGTCCGGGACGCCGGTGCCTGCGCGCGGGCCCTCGACGAGATCAGGGCGGCGACCGGCCGGCCCGTGTGGGGACTGGTCAACAACGCCGGGATCGCCCCGGCCGGATCGATCGCCGACCTCCCCGAGGAGCGGATCCTGGAGGTCCTGGAGGTCAACCTGCTGGGCCCCGCCCGTCTCTCCCGGCTCGTCGTGCCACAGATGCGCGCCCTGCGCGGCGGCCGGATCGTCAACGTCTCCTCGGTCGCCGGGCGGCTGTCCACGCCCTTCCTGGGCTGGTACTGCGCCAGCAAACACGCCCTCAAGGTCGTGAGCCACTCCCTGCGCATGGAGGAGCGGCGCCACGGCATCGCCGTCGTCCTCATCGAGCCCGGCATCATCGACACCCCCATCTGGCCCCGCATGATGGAGCCCCTGGAGGAACAGGGGACGTCGCCCTTCGCCGATCTGTACGCCCAGCAGGCCGCCCCCATCGTGCACGCCGCGTCCCGCCGCCCCGGCCCCGCCCGCGTCGCCCACGCCGTCCACCACGCGCTCACCGCCCGCCACCCGCACGCCCGCTACGCGGTCGGACACGAGGCCCGCTGGCTCCCGCTGCTGGAGAGCCTCACCCCGATGACGGTGCGCGACTACGCCAAGGAGGCGGCGGTCGGCCTGCGTGCCGCCCCGCCCCTGCTGGCCAGGGCGCTGCGGTACTGGCGCTCCCGGTAGCCGGCGGCCCGCGGCCACCGCGCTCCGGCCCCCGCGTCAGGGGGAGATGCGGTTCAGCTCCTCCCGGCTGACGCCCTCGGGACGGTCCACCCGGTCGACGTAGAGCTTCCCCTCACCGGCCGGGGTGATCACCATCGTGCCCTTGGCCGGGCAGGTGCTGTCACCGGGGTCGAGCGGGCCGAGGACCAGCCGGTCGTTGTGCGCACCGACCAGCGTGGACTTCCACCGGCAGTCCTTGTACGGACCCGCGCCCGTGGCGGTGGCGACCTCCGAGCCGGTCGCACCCTGCTTGATCGTCAGTCTCAGCTGGTACAGAGCCGGCTTCGCCGGCAACTCCCAGGTGCCGAGGAACTTCGGGTGGACCGCGACCCGGCTCGTCTCGGCCGGCTTCAGCGTCGCCGTACGGCCCAGCATCTGCCACTTCAGCGTGCCGTCCGGCATCGCCTCCAGGGTCTGCTGCGGCGGCGGTTCGCAGTCCTTCGTGCCGCTCGGCACGGACTTCTTCTTGTTGCCCTCGCCCAGGACGATCTTCTGCCCGGACACCGACTGGAGCGGGCTGCGGCCCTGGCACATCGCGTGCGGGAAGGTGTAGGTGACCGTGGCGACCAGGCCGTCCTTCTCGCCCTGGACGATGTCGAAGCGCCCCTGCAGGTCGGAGTCGGGGCCCAGCCGCATCACGCCCTCCCAGGCGCCGAGGTGCGCGTCCGGCACGGCGCCGACGGGCTCGGCGGGGGTGCGCGGATCGTCCTCGCCGACCAACAGCCCGATCAGGAAGAGCACGACGATGCCCATCACCGGCAGCCCGACCACGATCCCCACGATGAGCGCCGCTATACGCCCCCCGCTCATCCCGCTCCGGACCGGCGCGGGCGCCGGCAGCGGCATGGACGGCGGCATCGTGACGGCCACGGGGGCCGACGCGTACGGATACGCCTGCGACCCGGGCGGTGGTGTCTGGAACGCCGTGGGCGCGTACGGCGACGGCGCCTGGGTCCGCGGTCCTGGCTGCTGCACCACCGGGTGGGCGGGCGCGGCGGCCGGGGCCTCGGCGTCCAGCAGCTGTGCCGCCCGCCGGCCGAGCTGCGCGAGGAGCGCGCCGGGCAGCCAGGCCCCGGCCGGCTCGGCGTCCCGGGTGGCGTCGATCAGCTCGGCGACCGAGGGCCGGCCGGCCGGATCCTTGATCAGGCACGCCCGGACCAGGCCCGCGACCTTCTGCGGCACCCCTTCCAGATCGGGCTCCTCCTGCACGATCCGGTACAGCACGCTGTGGATGCCGCTGTCGGCGCCGCCGAACGGCGTCCGTCCCGTCGCCGCGTACGCGAGCACCGCCCCGAGGCAGAACACGTCCGAGGCGGCGGTGATGTTCTCGCCGCGCACCTGCTCCGGCGACATGAAGCCGGGCGAGCCCACGACGGCGCCCGTGCGCGTCCGGACATCGCCGCCGGCGCCGTGCGCGTCCAGCGCCCGGGCGATACCGAAGTCGATCACTCGCGGGCCGTCGACGGTCAACAGGATGTTGGAGGGCTTCAGATCCCTGTGCACCAGGCCCACCGAGTGGATGGCCTCCAGCGCCTGGGAAAGCCCGCTCGCCAGCGCCCGTACGGACGTGTCGGGCAGCGGCCCGTGGTCCTTGTCGACAACCTCCGACAGTGAGGGGCCGGGAATGTAACCGGTCGCCACCCATGGCATCGCGGCTCCCGTGTCGGCGTCCAGCACCGGCGCCGTCCACCGTCCGCCGACCTTCCGTGCGGCGGCCACCTCCTGAGCGAACCGGCGCCGGAACTCACCGTCCTGTGCGAGCTGACGGAGGATCAGCTTCACGGCGACGGTACGGCCGCCCTCGCTGCGCGCGAGATAGACGCGGCCCATCCCGCCTTCCCCGAGCCGGCCGAGGAGACGGTAGGGGCCTATCCAGGCGGGGTCTTCAGCGCTGATCGGTTGCACCCTCGGATCTTCGCACAAGGGCGTGCCGGCGCCCGCGCCGAGGGCCGGACCGCACCTCCCACACCCGCCGTAAAGAGGGCGTAAACCCCCGCGTACGCTGCGGACATGAGTGAAATCGGTGCCCTACGGCGGCGTATACGCGTGTGGCTGGTCCTCTTCATCGTGTGTCTGGTCCTGAGCGGGGCGACCGCCTTCCCGCTCGTCACCGAACTGCGCCTCATGGAGGACGCCCTGACGTCCTGGGCCGCACCGGTCGCCGACACCTTCCCCGGCCTGCTGGAGTGGATCGAGCGCGTCCGGGCCGGAACGGACACCGCCGACGCGCGGTACCCGTTCCTGCTGTACGGGACGGACTGGCTGGCCTTCGCGCACCTCGTGATCGCCGTGGCCTTCTACGGCCCGTACCGCGACCCCGTGCGCAACATCTGGGTCATCGAGTTCGGCATGATCGCCTGCGCCGGCATCATCCCGCTCGCGCTGATCTGCGGCCCGATCCGGGGCATCCCCTTCTGGTGGACCGTCATCGACATGTCCTTCGGTGTCTTCGGGGTGCTCCCGCTGCTCGTGGTGCACCGCAAGATCAAGCGGCTGGAGGCGCTCACGGCGCCGGTCGGGGTGCGAACGCCGCTCGTATGATCCGCTCGGCCACCGGGTTCATCCCCTTGCCCTTCGCGTCGGTGGAGTTCACCGAATAGACGAGGGTGCGGGACAGATTCTCGGTGGCCGCGATCAGCGCGTTGTAGCCCCACCGGCCGCCGGTCTTGAGCCACAGCACCTGGCCCTCCGCCTCGAACCGCTGCAGCCCGGCGCTCATGGTCGCCCCCGGCACCCCCTTCGGCAGCGTGAACATCTCCTTCAGCAGCGGGCCGCGCACCACCTGCCCCCGGAACAAGGCGGTCAGGAACCGCTCCAGATCGGCCGTCGTCGAGACGATGTCGCCCGCGGCCCAGCCGTCCGTGACGCCCCACACGGTCACGTCGCGCAGTTCAGTGGTGCCGTCCGGCAGCGGGAACACCTGGTACCCGTGGTTGTGCGGGCCGCGGATCCGCGGCGAGGTGCCGGGGAAGTACGTGTCGCTCAGGCCGAGCGGGCGCAGAATCCGCCGCGTGACCCGGTCCGCGTACGCCTCGCCCGTGACACGCTCGATGAGCAGACCCGCCACCGTGTAGCCGATGTTGCTGTACCGCTGGACCTCCCCGGGCGGGGCGACCCGCGCCTTGGCGGTCGCCGAGGCGACGATCGCCCGCGGATCGTGGACGTCGAAGCGGTGGGCGTACCACTCCTCCACGTTCCGGCCGGGGACGTCGCCGTCCGGCAGCCCGTGCGTGTGGTCCAGCAGCTGCCGCACCGTCACCCCGCCGTACGCCGCCGGGATCAGGTCCGGCAGGTACCGCCGCACCGGCGCGTCGAGGCGCACCTTCCCCTCGCCCGCCAGCTGGAGCACCGTCGCCGCCGTGAACACCTTGGTCACGGAGCCGGCCCGGAAGCGGGCGTCCGGGTCCGCCGGCCGGCCGGTCTCCAGGTCGTGGACCCCCGCGCTGCCGCGCCAGCCGCCGTGGGTACCGCCGACACGGACCAGCGCCGCGGTCGCGTCGGCGCTCGGCAGCCCCGCGAGCGCGGCCCGCAGCGCGGGGACGTTCGGGCCCTGGTCCGTCGCGGTGCCGGGCGCCGTCGCGGCGCCCGGAGGCACGGTCCGCGCGGGGCCGGCGCCCGCGGGGACGGCGAGTGGGCCCGCCGAGACGCCGAGGACGAGGGCCGCGGCGATCAGCGCACGAGTACGTGCGTGCATGGTCAACTCCGTTGATGAGAACCGTTCTTGCCGGCTCTCATCCTGCTGAGCCCGCGGGGCGGCCCGGATCCCCGGAGCGGGGGGTTTCCCGCCGCTCCGGCTCCCTCGCGCGGGGGATCCCCCGCCGTCACCAGCCCCGTCTCGTAGGCGCAGATGACCGCCTGGATGCGGTCGCGCAGCCCCAGCTTCGACAGCACGTTGCCCACGTGGGTCTTGACCGTGTGCTCGCTGACCACCAGCTCGGCCGCGATCTCCGCGTTGGACAGTCCCCGGGCCAGCAGGAGCAGCGTCTCGCGCTCCCGGGCGGTCAGCACACCCAGCCGGGCGTCGTCGACCCGCCGGACCCCGCGGGCCGTGTACTCCTCGACCAGGCGGCGCGCCACGGACGGGGCGAGCAGCGAGTCGCCCCGCGCGACCACCCGCACCGCGTGCACCAGATCGTCCCGCCGCACGTCCTTCAGCAGAAAGCCGCTCGCGCCCGCGTGCAGCGCCTCGTAGACGTACTCGTCGGAGTCGAACGTCGTCAGCATCACCGACCGGCAGCCCGACCCCGACCCGATCGCACGGCACGCCTCGATGCCGTCCAGGCCCGGCATCCGGATGTCGAGCAGCGCCACATGGGCACCGTGCTGCCGCACCGCCTCCACCGCCCGCGCGCCGTCGCCCGCCTCCGCGACGACCTCGATGTCCGGCTGGGCGTCCAGGATCATCGCGAAGCCGCTGCGCACCAGCTCCTGGTCGTCCGCCACCACCACACGGATCGTCATCGCGCCGCCCGGGGGAGCGGAACGGTCACGCGGACCCGGAAACCGTGGCCGCCGGGCAGCGGCCCGCACACCGCCGTCCCGCCGTGGGCGGCGGCCCGCTCCCGCACCCCGATCAGGCCATGGCCTCCCGCGCCCCCGGCGGCCGCCCCACCGGACCGGCCCCGCCCGTCGTCCGTCACCGTGATCTCCAACCCCGTCCCTCCGTACCTCAGCGTCACGTCCGCCGAAGCCGCCCGTGCGTGCTTGACGGTGTTCGTCAGCGCCTCCTGCACCACCCGGTACACGGTCGCGCCCAGGTCCTGCGGCAGGGGGCGGGCGGTGCCCGTCACCTCGTACGAGACGTCGAGGCCACCTCCCCGGACCCGCTCCAGCAGGGCCGGCAGCTGCGCCACTCCCGGCTGCGGGGCGCGCGGGGCGTCCGCGGGGGCGTCCCGCAGCACGCCCAGCATCCGCCGCAGCTGGTCCATCGCGTCACGGCCCGCCTCCGAGATCGCCTCGAACGCCGCCTCGGCCCGCTCCGGAGCCGTACGGACGGCGACCGGTCCCGCCTCCGCCTGCACGACCATCAGGCTCACCGCGTGGGAGAGGACATCGTGCATCTCCCGTGCGATACGGGCCCGTTCGCGGGCGGCGGCCATCGCCGCCACGTACCGCTGCCGGGTGTCGGTGAGCCGGCCGAGCACATACGCGGCCCCGAACACGAACAGCGAGAACAACAACTCCCTGGCCGACCGGGTGTTGAGCCACACCGACACCGCGACCGCCGCCGGCAGCACCACCAGCACCCCCACCCGCCGGCGCGGCGGGCAGAGCGCGGCGATCGTGTAGACGATCACCAGCCCCGTGTACGGCAGAGGCTGGCCCGGGCCGTCGATCGCGAGCTGGTACAGGGCGCCGGCCGCCACGATCGCGAGCAGCACCCCGAGAGGTGCCCGCCGCCGCCACACCAGCGGCAGCACCGTCAGCGTGGTGAGGCCGTACGCCGTCCACGTCGCCTCCGGCAGCCGGGGATCGCGCGGGACGACGAACGGCATGGTCACCGCCGCCTGCACCAGCAGCGTGAGCGCGATGTCCGTCAGCCAGGGCCGGGAGCGCCGTCCCGCGAACAACGGCATCACGGCCTGCGTCCGACCGCGCCGACGTGCGCGGCAGCGCCTCGCACCGGGCCGGTGAGCGGTGCCGGGGCGCCGGGCGAGTGCTCGGCGCGGATCCCGTCCCTCATTCGCGGATCCCCTCCCCGGGCCGCCGGCCCAGCAGCGCACCGAGCGCGTCCACACGATTGGTCGTGATCGAGTCCACACCGTGGGCGATCAGCCTGCGCATGGTCCTGCGGGTGTCCGCCGTCCACGCCGAGACCAGCAGCCCGTCCCGGTGCACCCGGTCGGTCAGCGACCGGCTGACCAGCCCGAAGCGGTAGTTGAGCCAGCGCGGGCCGAGCGCGTCGAGCAGCACCCGGCGCGGCGGGGCGAGCGTCGTCCAGGTCAGCGCCAGTTCGGCGCCGGGGTCGGCGGCCCGCACGAGCAGCATCGCGGCCGCGCTGGAGCAGTAGTAGACGCGGTCCCGCGCGCCGCATTCGCGGACGGTGCCGGTGATTTCGCGCACCGAGGACTCCGTGGCGCCCGGCAGGTCGATCATCACCCGGCGCTCCCCGGTCGCGAACAGCGCCTCGCGGAGCGTCGGCACCCCTTCCTCGCCGGTGAGGCCGCGCAGCTCGTCGAGGGTGAGGCCGCCGAGCGGCCGCGGGACGCCCCACAGCCGCTTCAGCGTGTCGTCGTGGAGGAGGACGGGGACACCGTCGCGGGTGATCCGCACATCGATCTCTACCGCGTCCGCGCCGCGCAGGAACGCGGAGCGGATCGAGGCGATCGTGTTCTCCCGGACGCGGTACGGATCGCCCCGGTGCCCCACGACGGTGAGGGGACGCATCAGCGCGTGAGCCACTCGGCCGTGTAGCCGTCGATCTCGGCGGCGATCCGGGCCTTGCCCGCCGGGTCCAGGAAGGACGCCTCCACGGCGTTCTTGGCGAGGTCGGCGACGCCCCGCTCGTCGAGGCCGAGGAGCCGGGCAGCGACCTCGTACTCGTGATTGAGGTCGGTGCCGAACATCGGCGGGTCGTCGGAGTTGATGGTCACCAGCACACCGGCGCCGACCATCTCCTTGAGGGGGTGCCGGTCGAGGTCGGTGACGGCCCGGGTGGCGATGTTGGACGTGGGGCACACCTCCAGCGCGATGCGGTGCTCGGCGAGGTGCTCCAGCAGCCGGGGGTCCTGGGTGGCGCTGGTGCCGTGCCCGATGCGCTCGGCCCGCAGCTCGGTCAGGGCGTCCCAGACGGTCTGCGGCCCGGTCGTCTCGCCGGCGTGCGGCACGGAGCGCAGACCGGCCGCGATCGCCCGGTCGAAGTACGGCTTGAACTGGGGGCGCGGCACACCGATCTCCGGGCCGCCCAGCCCGAACGACACCAGCCCCTCCGGCCGCAGGTCCACCGCGAGCCGTGTGGTCTCCTCGGCGGCCTCCAGGCCGGCCTCGCCGGGGATGTCGAAGCACCAGCGCAGGATGACGCCGAGCTCGGTCTCCGCCGCGAGGCGGGCGTCCTCGATGGCGGCCATGAAGGCCTTTTCGTCGATGCCGCGCCGGGTCGAGCTGAACGGCGTGATCGTCAGCTCGGCGTACCGGATGTTCTGCCGGGCCATGTCGCGGGCGACCTCGTAGGTCAGCAGCCGGACGTCCTCCGGGGTGCGGATCAGGTCGACGACCGAGAGATAGACCTCGATGAAGTGTGCGAAGTCGGTGAAGGTGAAGTAGTCGACGAGCGCCTCGGGGTCGGTGGGCACCTTGGAGTCCGGGTGGCGGGCCGCGAGTTCGGAGACGATGCGCGGCGAGGCCGAGCCGACATGGTGGACATGCAGCTCAGCCTTGGGCAGCCCCGCGATGAAGGGGTGCAGATCGGTCATCGGGGTCCTCCGTACGGGTGAGCGTCCTGGTCAGGGATCATCGTAGGCGGGGGCGGACGAGCGTGAAGCGCAGGCCGTTAGCATGGCGGAACACGTTAGGGGGACCCATGTCAGACAACCGCGAGCCGAACGATCCCTGGGCTCCGCCGGGGGGCAGGACTCCCCAGGACCGGGTGGAGCTCGGCAAGCCGGCCGCGGGCGGGCCGCCCGCACAGCAGCCTCCGGCGCAGCCGGCGGTGCACGAGCAGCCGACGATGACCTCGATGCCGACGCCCGGTTTCGGCACGCCGACCGCCGGCGAGGTCCCGCCGCCCCCGATAGCCCCGGGTGGCCCGGCCCAGGCCACCCCGGGCCCCTACGGCTACCCGGCGCCCTCGTCGGCCGCCACGACGTCCGCCGGGTCGTACGGCTATCCGGCCGCCGGCTACCCCGGCTACCCCGGGTACAGCTCCTACGGCCAGAGCGGCTGGAGCCAGAGCCCGGCCAACGGCATGGGCATCACGGCGATGGTGCTGGGCATCGTCGCGACGGTCTTCTTCTGTGCCTACGGGCTCGGCATCGTCCTGGGCATCCTCGCCCTGATCTTCGGTGTGCTCGGCCGCAAGAAGGTGCAGCGCGGCGAGGCCAACAACCAGGGCATGGCCGTCGCGGGGATCGTGCTGGGCGCGGTCGGCATCGTGCTCAGCTCCGTCTTCCTGGGGATCATGATCTGGGCGATCATCCAGTCCGAGAAGCAGAAGGACTCCTACGACTACGACTCGTACGACTCCTCCTCCACCTCGCTGGTCGTCTCCACCCGCTGAGCCGGGCGGCCCGGCCGGCCGCCGGCGCCCCCGGCCCGGCCGGCCGCCGGTCCCGGCCGGCGGTCAGCCCCGCCGCAGCCGGTCCCGGGCCTCCATCAGCGCGAAGCCCAGCAGGTTCAGACCCCGCCAGCGCGCGGGGTCGTGGGCCCGCTCGTCGTCCGCGGCCAGCCCGATGCCCCAGATCCGGTCCACCGGGCTCGCCTCGACCAGCACGCGGTCCCCGGTGGTCAGCAGATAGTCGCGCAGCTCGGGGTTCTGACCGAACTTGTGCTCACTGCCCTCGACCACGACGGCGAAGCGCTCACGCTTCCACGTCGTCTCGTCGAAGCCGCGCACCAGCCGGCCCGCCTTCTTCGCCAGGGTCGGGTTCGCCGCCTCGACGGCCTTCCGCTCGGCCTCCGCGTCGCCGAAGAGGCGTGCCTTGCCGGCCATCATCCAGTGCTCCGCCGTGGCGTACTCCACGCCGTCCACCGTGAAGGGCGAGGGCCACCACTGGCTCAGGCAGCTCGGCCCGATCGTCCCGTCCTTCCTCGGGGTGTGCCCCCAGAAGTGCAGGAACTTGATGCGCTCGCCGCCGCAGTGCCGCTCGATCAGGGTGTCGATCTCCGTCATGCACGCGAGTGTCGCAGCCGCCACCGACACTCCGTCCCGGATATTCGGCGGCACGCGACACTTGGTCGACCGATTCCGTTGCGTAACCAAAAGGCAACAACGGAATCCCTTGTTGGGTGGGAATCCCTCTGTCAGGATCGGCACTCAATTCGAGCTGGGACAACGGAGAGCGTCATGGGCAACCGCTTCCAGGTACAGGACCGCTTCGCGGCCGGCGCGCAGTACATCGGCGGCCGGCCACGCCCCGGGACCTCCGGGCGCGGCCACACCGTCGTGAACCCCGCGACGGGCGAGGACGTCCTCACCTACGAACTCGCGGGGACCGCCGACGTGGACGCGGCCGTGGCCGCCGCCCGCGACGCCTTCCCCGGCTGGGCCGGCGCCACCCCGGGCGAACGCTCCGACGCCCTGCACCGCTTCGCGGGCGTACTGGCCGAGCAGGCCGAGGACTTCGCCCTCGCCGAGTCCCTCCAGTGCGGCAAGCCCATCAAGCTGACGCGCGAGTTCGACGTCCCGGGCACCGTCGACAACACCGCGTTCTTCGCCGGGGCCGCCCGCCACCTCGAAGGACGGTCGGCGGGCGAGTACAGCGGCGACCACACCTCGTACGTCCGCCGCGAACCCATCGGCGTCGTCGGCTCCATCGCCCCCTGGAACTACCCCCTGCAGATGGCCGCCTGGAAGATCCTCCCGGCCGTCGCCGCCGGCAACACCATCGTCCTCAAGCCCGCCGAGCTCACTCCGCTCACCTCCCTGATGTTCGCCCGGGCGGCCACCGAGGCGGGCATCCCCGACGGCGTCATCAACATCGTCACGGGCGCCGGACGGGACGCGGGCGAGCACCTCGTGGCCCACCCGGACGTGGCCATGACGTCCTTCACCGGCTCCACCGCCGTCGGCAGGCGCGTCGCCGAGATCGCCACCGCCACGGTCAAGCGCCTCCACCTGGAACTCGGCGGCAAAGCGCCGTTCGTGGTGTTCGACGACGCCGACCTGGAGGCCGCCGTCCACGGCGCGGTCGCCGGCTCCCTCATCAACACCGGCCAGGACTGCACCGCCGCCACCCGCGCGTACGTCCAGCGGCCG
Source organism: Streptomyces sp. STAM6 (assembly GCF_054963715.1). Taxonomy (NCBI): domain Bacteria; kingdom Bacillati; phylum Actinomycetota; class Actinomycetes; order Kitasatosporales; family Streptomycetaceae; genus Streptomyces; species Streptomyces sp. STAM6. Next base: position 99,400 of record NZ_JBUEFZ010000018.1, read on the forward strand.
CTCTACGACGCCTTCGTCGCCGGGGTCGCCGACCTGATGGGCACCGTGCGGCTCGGTGACCCGCTCCAGGAGGACACCGACCTCGGCCCGCTCATCAGCCACGCCCAGCGCGACCGCGTCGCCGGCTTCGTCGACCGCGCACGGGCCTACGCCACCGTGGTCACCGGTGGAGAGGCACCCGCCGGCGACGGCGCGTACTACCGGCCCACCCTCATCACCGGCGCCGCCCAGGACAGTGAGATCGTCCAGTCCGAGATCTTCGGCCCGGTGCTCGTGGTGCTGCCCTTCGACAGCGACGAGGAGGGCATCCGGCTGGCCAACGACACCCCCTACGGCCTGGCCGCCTCCGCCTGGACCCGGGACGTCTACCGCGCGGGACGCGCCACCCGGGAGATCAAGGGGGGCTGCGTCTGGGTCAACGACCACATCCCGATCATCAGCGAGATGCCCCACGGCGGGTACAAGGCGTCGGGCTTCGGAAAGGACATGTCAACCTACTCCTTCGAGGAGTACACGCAGGTCAAGCATGTGATGTACGACAACACCGCGGTCGCCAGGAAGGACTGGCACCGCACGATCTTCGGGGACCGACCGTAACGACATGCGGCTACCGCCGCGTGGTGCCACGGCCGCCCGACCAGCGGCCCCCACCCATCCCGAAAGGCACAGCGCATGGAGCAGTACGAACCCGGCAGCCTCTCCGCGGCACAGGTCGCCGCGATGCGGCGCAGTCTGACGAACGGCAGGGCAGCCCTGACCCGCCGTTCCATGCTGCGCGCCACGGGTGTCGGCGCGCTGACGCTCGGCGGTCTCGCCGGGCTGAGCGCCTGTGGCATCCCGCCGGCCAAGCGGGAGGGCGACGGTCCCGCCTCCACCGACTTCTCGGCCAAGGAGAAGAGGCTCAGCTTCTCCAACTGGACCGAGTACATGGACGTCAGTGAGGACGAGAAGAGCCGCCCCACTCTGGAGGCGTTCACCAAGCGCACCGGGATCAAGGTCAAGTACACCGAGGACATCAACGACAACGTCGAGTTCTTCGGCAAGATCAAACCGCAGCTGGCCGCCGGCCAGGACACCGGCCGCGACCTGATCTGCGTCACCGACTGGCTCGCCGCCCGCATCATCCGCCTCGGCTGGGCGCAGCCGCTCGACCCGGCGAACCTGCCCCACGCGTACGCGAACCTCTCGGCGCAGTTCCGCCGCCCCGACTGGGACCCCGGCCGGTCCCACTCGTACCCCTGGACCGGCATCTCCACGGTCATCGCCTACAACAGCAAGGCGACCGGCGGCCGCAAGGTCGACTCGGTCAGCCAGCTCCTCGACGACCCCAGGCTCAAGGGCCGGGTCGGCTTCCTCACCGAGATGCGCGACTCGGTCGGCATGACCCTGATCGACATGGGCAAGGACCCGGGCAGCTTCACCGACGCGGACTTCGACGCGGCGATCGGCCGCCTCCAGAAGGGCGTCGACACCCGCCAGATCCGCCGCTTCACCGGCAACGACTACACCTCCGACCTGGACAAGGGCGACCTCGCCGCCTGCCTGGCCTGGGCCGGTGACGTCATCCAGCTCCAGGCCGACAACCCCGACATCAAGTTCGCGATCCCCAACGCCGGATACATCACCTCCAGCGACAACCTCCTGGTCCCCGCGGGCGCCCGGCACAAGACCAACGCCGAGAAGCTGATCGACTACTACTACGAGCTCCCGGTCGCCGCCCAGCTCGCCGCGTACATCAACTACGTCTGCCCGGTCGACGGCGTGCGCGACGAACTCGCGAAGATCGACCCGGAACTCGCGTCGAACACGCTCATCCTCCCGGACAAGGCGATGGCCGCGAAGTCACGCGCCTTCCGCTCGCTGAGCAGCGCCGAGGAGACGGCGTACGAGGAGAAGTTCGCCAAGCTCATCGGTGCCTGACGCCGCCGTCCACCCCACGACCCCGGGACCGCAACCCATGACTGACACGAACACCGGCGGCGACGTCCGTCTCACCGGCATCAGCAAGACCTACGGCTCCTTCACCGCCGTCCACCCGCTCGACCTGACCGTCCCCCAGGGCTCCTTCTTCGCCCTCCTCGGCGCCTCCGGCTGCGGCAAGACCACCACCCTGCGTATGATCGCCGGCCTGGAGGACCCCACCACCGGCACCGTCTTCCTCGGCGACAAGGACGTCACCGACCTGCCGCCCCACAAGCGGCCGGTCAACACCGTCTTCCAGTCCTACGCCCTCTTCCCGCACCTGAACATCTACGAGAACGTCGCCTTCGGCCTCCGCCGACGCGGCATCAAGTCGGTGAAGAAGCAGGTCGGCGAGATGCTCGACCTCGTCCAGCTGGGCGACAAGGCCGGGCACAAGCCGCACCAGCTCTCCGGCGGCCAGCAGCAGCGCGTCGCCGTGGCCCGCGCCCTCATCAACCACCCACAGGTGCTGCTCCTCGACGAGCCGCTCGGCGCCCTCGACCTCAAGCTGCGCCGCCAGATGCAGCTGGAACTCAAGCGCATCCAGACCGAGGTCGGCATCACCTTCATCCACGTCACCCACGACCAGGAGGAGGCCATGACCATGGCCGACACGGTCGCGGTGATGAACGGCGGCCGGGTCGAACAGCTGGGCGCCCCCGCCGACCTCTACGAGAACCCTCGTACCACCTTCGTCGCCAACTTCCTCGGCACCTCCAACCTCATCGAGGCCGAGGTCGCCGACACCGGCGCGGACATCGTCGTGACGGCCGGCGGCGGCAAGCTGCGGCTGCCCGCCGAGCGGTGCGGCGCCGACACCCCGGCCGGCGGCAAGCTGCTGGTCGGCGTCCGCCCGGAGAAGATCTCGCTCACGCACGCCGACGACGCGGGCAGCGTCCCCGAGGGCCGCAACCGGGTCACCGGCCGCATCGTCGACGCCTCCTTCATCGGTGTCTCCACCCAGTACGTCGTGGACAGCCCCGCCGGTGACGGCCTGCAGGTCTACGAGCAGAACGTCGAAGACCGCGCGCGACTCCTTCCCGGCGCCGAGGTCGTCCTGCACTGGAACCCGGCGCACACCTTCGGCCTCGGCGCCGACCAGGCCATCGACGCGGGCGTCGAGAAGGTGGAGGACGTCACGTGACCGCCACCCTCACCAAGGAGGAGCCGGTGGTGGTGCGCAAGGCGGCCACCCGCAAGCGGCTCGTGCCGTACTGGCTGCTCCTGCCCGGCATCCTGTGGCTGCTGGTGTTCTTCGCGCTGCCGATGGTCTACCAGGCCTCGACCTCCGTGCAGACCGGCTCCCTGGAGCGGGGCTTCGAGGTCACCTGGCACTTCCGCACCTACTGGGACGCCTTCACCGAGTACTGGCCGCAGTTCGTCCGGTCCCTGCTGTACGCCGGCACCGCCACCCTGCTGTGCCTGCTGCTCGGCTACCCGCTCGCCTACCTCATCGCCTTCAAGGCCGGCCGCTGGCGCAACCTCCTCCTCGTCCTGGTCATCGCGCCGTTCTTCACCAGCTTCCTCATCCGCACGCTGGCGTGGAAGACGATCCTCGCGGACGGCGGCGCCGTCGTCGGCGCCCTGGACGCGCTGCACGTCCTGGACGTCACCAGCTGGCTCGGCTGGACCGAGGGCGACCGCGTCCTCGCCACCCCGATGGCGGTGGTGTGCGGACTGACGTACAACTTCCTGCCGTTCATGATCCTGCCGCTGTACACCTCGCTGGAGCGGATCGACGGCCGGCTCCACGAGGCCGCCAAGGACCTGTACGCCTCCCCGGCCACCACCTTCCGCAAGGTGACCTTCCCGCTCTCCATGCCGGGCGTCGTCTCCGGCACGCTGCTCACCTTCATCCCGGCGAGCGGTGACTACGTCAACGCCGAACTGCTCGGCTCCACCGACACCAAGATGGTCGGCAACGTCATCCAGTCGCAGTTCCTCCGGGTGCTCGACTACCCGACGGCGGCGGCGCTGTCCTTCATCCTCATGGCCGTCGTGCTGGTCATGGTCACCGTCTACATCCGCCGGGCCGGAACGGAGGACCTGGTCTGATGCGCTGGCTACGCAAGAACCTCGTCGTCGTCGCGGGACTCCTGACGCTCGCGTACCTGATCCTGCCGAACGTCGTCGTGATGGTGTTCTCCTTCAACAACCCGACGGGACGGTTCAACTACTCCTGGCAGGAGTTCTCCACCGAGGCGTGGCAGGACCCGTGCGGTGTCGCCGACCTGTGCGGCTCGCTCGCCCTGTCCCTCCAGATCGCCGCCTGGGCGACACTCGGCGCGACAGCCCTCGGCACACTGATCGCCTTCGCGCTGGTCCGCTACCGCTTCCGGGCGCGCGGCGCGATCAACTCGCTGATCTTCCTGCCGATGGCGATGCCCGAGGTCGTCATGGCCGCCTCCCTGCTCACGCTCTTCCTCAACATGGGCGCGGAGCTGGGCTTCTGGACGGTCCTGATCGCCCACATCATGTTCTGCCTGAGCTTTGTCGTCACGGCGGTCAAGGCACGCGTGATGTCCATGGACCCGCGCCTGGAGGAGGCCGCCCGCGACCTCTACGCCGGGCCGGTGCAGACCTTCCTGCGCGTCACCCTGCCGATCGCCGCCCCCGGCATCGCCGCCGGAGCGCTGCTCGCCTTCGCGCTGTCGTTCGACGACTTCATCATCACCAATTTCAACGCGGGTTCGACCGTGACCTTCCCCATGTTCGTGTGGGGATCGGCGCAGCGTGGCACGCCCGTACAGATCAACGTCATCGGTACGGCCATGTTCGTCATCGCCGTGCTGGTGGTCGTCGCCGGTCAGGTCGCTGCCAACCGGCGCAAGCGCACAACGATCCAATGAGTCACTGAGGGAGTTGGAAACCATGGCCCCAGCCGCCATGCGTAGTGCCGCACGATCACTCTCGGACGCCCAGCCCGTCCCCTTCTGGCTGGAAGACCCCGGCAAGCCCGGCGCACTGCCCGCCCTCACCGGCACCGAGCACTGCGACCTGCTTGTCGTCGGCGGCGGCTACAGCGGCCTGTGGACCGCGCTCCTCGCCAAGGAGCGCGACCCCGGCCGGGACGTCGTCCTGATCGAGGGGCGGGAGGCGGGCTGGGCCGCCTCCGGCCGCAACGGCGGCTTCTGCGCCGCCTCCCTCACCCACGGCTTCGGCAACGGGCTGGCCCGCTGGCCCGACGAGCTGGCCACCCTGGAGGAGCTGGGCGAGCGGAACCTCGACGCGATCGAGGCCGCCGTCGCCGCGTACGGCATCGACTGCGACTTCGAGCGCAGCGGCGAGATCGACGTGGCCACCGAGCCCCACCAGATGGCCGAACTGACCGAGGTGTACGAGGAGGCCGCCCGGCGCGGTCTCGCCGATCACCTGGAGGTCCTCGACCGGGACGCCGTGCGCGCCCAGGTGGACTCTCCCACCTTCCTCGGCGGCCTGTGGGACCGGAGCGGCGTCGCCATGCTGCACCCCGCCAAGCTGGCCTGGGGCCTGAAACAGGCCTGCCTCGACCTCGGCGTGCGCATCTACGAGAACACCCGCGGCGAGGACCTGACCCGCGCGGGCGGCGGCATGTCCGTCCGCACCCCCTACGGACGGGTCCTCGCCCGGCAGGTCGCGCTGGGGACGAACGTCTTCCCCTCCCTGGTCAAGCGGGTCCGCCACTACACCGTCCCGGTCTACGACTACGCGCTGATGACCGAGCCGCTCACGGCCGAACAGCTGGCGTCCATCGGCTGGAAGAACCGCCAGGGCCTCGGCGACAGCGCCAACCAGTTCCACTACTTCCGGCTCAGCGCCGACAACCGCATCCTGTGGGGCGGCTACGACGCGATATACCCCTTCGGCGGCCGTGTCAGCACCGACCTGGACCAGCGCCCGGAGACCTATCTGACGCTGGCCGAACACTTCTTCCGCTGCTTCCCGCAACTGGAAGGCGTGCGTTTCAGCCACGCCTGGGGCGGGGCCATCGACACCTGCTCGCGCTTCTCGGCCTTCTTCGGCACCGCCCACGGCGGCCGGGTCGCCTACGCGGCCGGCTTCACCGGACTCGGCGTCGGTGCCACCCGCTTCGGCGCGGACGTCATGCTGGACCTGCTGTCGGGCGAGCGTACCGAGCGGACCGCGCTGAGGATGGTGCGCTCCAAGCCGCTGCCGTTCCCGCCGGAGCCGATCGCCTGGGCCGGCATCGGTCTGACCAAGTGGTCGCTGGCCCGGGCCGACGCCAACGGGGGACGGCGCAATCTGTGGCTGAAGGCGATGGACCGCCTCGGCCTCGGATTCGACAGTTGAGCATATTTCCGCCGGTCATGGCGTAAGTAAGCCCGCCGTGCGCTCCCTCGGCCCACTTCACCACCAAGAGGCGTCCGAAACCGCGTAATGATCCGCATCCACCCCGCTCTCCCCGTGTGAACGCACTGTGCACCAGGGCAGTCACAGACACGGACATGGAGGCAGTGAGCGATGGCAGGTTCGGGGGCTTCGGGGACTTCGGGCGCCAAGGGCGCCGTGGAGTGGCTGGTTTCGGTGGCGCCGGATCCGGACGCCTGCCGCTGGGAGTGGGAGCGCAACCCCCACGGGGTCGCTCTCCTCCCGGCCGGCCGGCGCTGGGACGTACTGATCGTCCCCGGGGTGCTCGGCCACCCGGTCCTCGACATCCTCGCCAGGCTCGTCGACCGTCCCGGCCCGGTCCTCGCGGACGCCGGCGCCTCGCGGCGGAGCCGCGCGTCGATGCCGCGCATGGGCTTCTTCGTCCCGCCGGGGACGGCCACCCACTGGGTCGGTACCGGCGTACGGGCCGCGGGCCGCGACACCTGGATCGTCGTCCCGTACCCCGGCCGGTCCGCCGGCGGCTTCCGCTGGCTCGTCCTGCCGGACGGCTCGGGCACGCTCAACGACCCCACGCTGCTGGAACTCGCGATGCACGAGGCCGCGGCACAGCTCGCCGGGCGGCAGAGGTATTGACAACTCCAATTGGTCTGGACCATGTTGTGCGCGCCGCACCTCGACACCCCCACGTCCGGAGGCAGTTGTGGACCGCACTCCCTTCCGCAGACCCCGCGCCCCCCTCGCCGGCCTGATGGCGGCCGTGCTCGCCGCGGGCGGCCTCGCCGCCTCCGGGCAGACCGCGGCCCACGCCGCCGACACGGAACTGACCCGCAACGGCGGCTTCGAGTCCGGCCTCGACGGATGGAGTTGCACCGGGGGCAGCGGAGCCGTGGTCTCCGCACCCGTGCACGGTGGCACCCACGCCCTCCGGGCCACCCCCGCGGGCCACGACAACGCCCGCTGCTCCCAGTCCGTCACCGTCAGGCCCGACTCCACGTACACGCTGAGCGGCTGGGTCCGCGGCGGTCATGTGTACCTCGGCGCGTCCGGCACCGGCACCACCGACGTGTCCACCTGGACCCCGTCGGCGACCGACTGGCAGAAACTGACCACGACGTTCCGCACCGGCCCGGCCACCACCTCCGTGACCGTGTACACCCACGGCTGGTACGGAACGCCCGCCTTCCACGCCGACGACCTGTCCCTGTCGGGCCCGGGCGGGGACCCGGTCCAGCCGCCCGCCGCCCCGACCGGGCTGACCGCAGGCATCCCCACGTCCTCCAGCGTCCCCCTCAGCTGGACGCCCGTCCCCGGCGCCACCGGCTACCACGTCTACCGGGGCGGCATCCGGACCCTCACGGTGACCGGGACCGCGGCGACCGTCACGGGCCTCGCGCCCGCCACCGCCCACAGCTTCCAGGTCGCCGCCGTGAACGCCGCGGGCGAGTCCCCCAAGTCCGCCGCCGTCACCGCGACGACCGCCCCGGGCGGCACGGACCCGGACCGGGGCCTTCCCGCCCACGCACTCGTCGGGTACCTCCACGCGAGCTTCGCCAACGGCTCCGGCCACACCCGCATGGCCGACGTCCCCGAGTCCTGGGACGTCATCAACCTGGCTTTCGGCGAACCGACCTCCGTCACCTCCGGCGACATCCGCTTCCGCCTCTGTCCGGTCGCCGAATGCCCGAACGCCGAGTCCGCGACCGACTTCAAGGCCGCGATCAAGGCCAAGCAGGCCGCCGGAAAGAAGGTCCTGATCTCCGTCGGCGGCCAGAACGGCCAGGTCCGGCTCGCCACCACGGCCGCCCGCGACGCCTTCGTCTCCTCCGTCTCGAAGATCATCGACGAATACGGGCTCGACGGACTGGACATCGACTTCGAGGGCCACTCACTGTCGCTGAACACCGGCGACACCGACTTCCGCGACCCCACGACGCCGGTCGTCGTCCACCTGATCTCGGCGCTGAAGACCCTCAAGGCCACGTACGGCCCCGGCTTCGTCCTCACCATGGCCCCCGAGACCTTCTTCGTCCAGCTGGGACACCAGTACTACGGGCCGGGCCCGTGGGGCGGCCAGGACCCGCGCGCCGGCGCCTACCTCCCGGTCATCCACGCCCTGCGCGACGACCTGACCCTGCTGCACGTCCAGGACTACAACTCGGGACCGATCATGGGCCTGGACAACCAGTACCACTCGATGGGCACCGCCGACTTCCACATCGCCATGACCGACATGCTGCTCACCGGCTTCCCGGTCGCGGGCGACACCGAGCGGTTCTTCCCCGCACTGCGGCCCGAACAGGTCGCCATCGGCCTGCCCGCCTCCACCCACGCCGGCAACGGCCACACCGCCCCGGCGGACGTCATCAAGGCGCTGAACTGCCTGACGAGGAACGCCGACTGCGGCTCCTACCGGACCCACGGCACCTGGCCGGCCCTGCGCGGCCTGATGACCTGGTCCATCAACTGGGACCGGTTCAGTCAGTGGGAGTTCTCGAAGAACTTCGACGCCTACCGCTGGAGCTGACCGCACGCGGCGCCGCACCCCACAGCGCCAGGAACAGACAGGCACTGCCCACCACGTCCAGCGGCCAGTGGTAGCCGCGCAGCACCAGTCCGGCGCCCGTCGCCACCGTCAGCGCGGCGGCGACGGGCAGCAGGCGACGGTGCAGCAGCAGCGCCGCGCCGCAGTAGGCGACCATGGCCGTCGCCGTGTGGCCCGACGGGTAGTAGCCGGTTTCCGTGGTCAGTGGCCCGACCCGGTCCACCAGCAGTTTCAGAGGTACGACCAGCGCGGGGACCAGAGCCATGGCGACGGCCGCGTACAGCGCGGGGCCGCGGCGGCCACGCCACACCGCATACGCGATCGCGGCCGCCAGCACCGGAAGGGCGACCGTCATATTGCCCAGGTCGGCGAGGAACTCGGTGAGCGGCCGGGGCCCGCGGCCCGCCAGCGCGCGGCCCGCACGCTCGTCCAGCCGGGCCAGCGGCCCGTCGGCGGCGACCTGCCAGGTGACGACCGCGAAGAGGAGGAGGCCCCAGAAGAGAGTCGGCCGCCCCGGAACAGGGGGGGTGGTTCCGGGGCGGCCGTCAGGATCGGTGTGCCGCGCGCCCCGGGGGGTATGGGGCGGGCGGCTGTCCGATCGGTGAGGAGTTCCGGAGCCGGGGGCTCCGTCGGTGTGCGCGAGGGCACGACCAGGACGAGGCTGGGGAGGCTCCGTCCTGGAGCCGCCCGCAGTCCCCTGCGGGCGGGGTGTTTCTCTCATCTGCAGAAACCGTACGGCAGGACCGGGGGGACCGACAGGCGGATCTCCATCCCGCCATCGGCCCCCCACAGCTTCTTCACACCCCGTCACGCAAGGTCACGCCTGGGCTCAGAGCCGGGCGAACGCGCTCTCGATGATGTCGAGGCCCTCGTTCAGCAGGTCCTCGCCGATCACCAGCGGCGGCAGGAAGCGCAGCACGTTGCCGTAGGTGCCACAGGTCAGGACCAGCACGCCCTCCGCGTGGCAGGCCTTCGCCAGCGCGGCGGCGGCCTCCGGGTTCGGCTCCTTCGTCGCCGGGTCCTTCACCAGCTCGATCGCGATCATGGCGCCGCGGCCGCGGATGTCGCCGATGATCGCGCCGTTCGGGGCGTTCTTCTGCATCTCGGCGAGGCGGCCCTTCATGACCTCCTCGATGCGCTTCGCCCTGCCGTTGAGGTCGAGCTCCTTCATGGTCTCGATGGCACCGAGCGCACCGGCGCAGGCCACCGGGTTACCGCCGTAGGTGCCGCCCAGGCCGCCGCCGTGCACGGAGTCCATGATCTCGGCGCGGCCGGTGACCGCGGCCAGCGGCAGGCCGCCCGCGATGCCCTTGGCGGTCGTGATGAGGTCCGGGACGACACCCTCGTCCTCACAGGCGAACCACTGGCCGGTGCGGCAGAAGCCGGACTGGATCTCGTCCGCGACGAAGACGATGCCGTTGTCCTTCGCGAACCGCGAGATCGCCGGGAGGAAGCCCTTGGCCGGCTCGATGAAGCCACCCTCGCCGAGCACCGGCTCGATGATGATCGCGGCGACGTTCTCGGCGCCGATCTGCTTGCTGATCTGGTCGATCGCCTGGGCGGCGGCCTCGGGGCCGCAGTTGTCCGGGCCGGTCGGCCAGCGGTAGCCGTAGGCCACCGGCACGCGGTACACCTCGGGGGCGAACGGACCGAAGCCGTGCTTGTACGGCATGTTCTTGGCGGTCAGCGCCATCGTCAGGTTCGTACGGCCGTGGTAGCCGTGGTCGAAGACGACGACGGCCTGGCGCTTGGTGTACGAACGGGCGATCTTGACCGCGTTCTCGACGGCCTCGGCGCCACTGTTGAACAGCGCGGACTTCTTGGCGTGGTCGCCCGGCGTCAGCTCCGCGAGCGCCTCGCAGACCTCGACGTAACCCTCGTACGGCGTGACCATGAAACAGGTGTGCGTGAAGTCCTGCAGCTGGGCGGCGGCCCGGCGCACGACGGCCTCGGCGGACGCACCCACCGACGTCACGGCGATACCGGAACCGAAGTCGATCAGGCGGTTGCCGTCGACGTCCTCGATGATGCCGCCACCTGCGCGGGCCGTGAAGACCGGCAGTACGGAGCCCACACCGCCCGCGACCGTGGCGGTACGGCGGGCCTGAAGCTCCTGGGACTTCGGGCCGGGAATGGCGGTGACGACGCGGCGCTCCTGCGGGATTTCGGTCATGCGGGGCTCCTGGGGTGGGGTCTTTCGGACGCTGCTTCTCTTTCTTCCGCAGGCTAGGGCCGGGGCAGGGGGGTGGGCATGCGCCGATCGGGAGTGTTGCGGGGGGTGTCCTTGTCCGTGGCGGACATAGGAGCGGTGCGGTGTGGTTCCCTCGCGCGGGGTGCGGCTCCTCCGCGTGGGGTGGGGGCGGGGCCCCTCCGGGCTCGACTCCTCGGGGCCGGCGGCCTTCGGTCTCTACACAAGGGAGCGGTTTCCCGGCCGCCAGCCCCTGCGGGGACTACCCTGCACGGCCCCACCCCAACGCAGTCTGCCGGGTGCAGGCCAGACGTTCTCCTAACGCGACTGTGCGGGCACTAGATTGACGGGTGCACAGACAGTCGGCCCGGCTGGTCAAGGGACAGGAGTTCATGGACACCGACGGTTCGTACGACGCACGCGGCACCCATGCCGGGCCGCCCCCGCCGCCCCCGTCGCGGCCGCCGCGCGTGCCGCCGCAGCCGGTGCACGCCCCCGGTCGAGTCGGCGTGGTCGAGTGGCTGCGCACGCCCCGCCCAGCTGCCGGGCCCGGAGTGTGGCGGTTCGGCCATTGCGAGCGCCCCGAGGAGGATCTGGACCGAGTTCCCGGCCGCCAGCTGCTTACTGGTGCTGTGATCGCGTACCTCTGCGGCTGGCTGCTTTGGTCATTGCTGTGGAACGGCTACCTAGAGGGGTGGTGGATCTTTGTCAAGGATTGGTGGCTGCTGCCGATGCTGCTACTGGTGCCCGAGCCCTGGCGGGCGCCCATCAACCCCAACTTCGACCTATTCGTCACTGCGACCTACGTATGGGACGCCGTTGTCCTTGGCTTGATCGCCTTCTGCTTCGGACGGGTCGGAAGCTGGCGTGAAGTTTGGCAGCGCTTCGGCGTGCCGCTTTGGCCGCTATTCATCCTCATGCAGGGGGTGTGGCAACAGATGCCTCGTAACCAAGCCGTCTGGCTCACCTGGGGCTCCAACATTTACTACGTACTGCTCGCCGCCGCTGTCCTCGCTGTCGTGGGCAGGGTCGGGACTTGGCCTGTCGTAACACGGCGCTTGAGGGGCGATGATTCGGCCCAGGCGTTGCCGCTCCCGGAGGCTGACCCGGCCAACTGGCCTGAGCTGAGTGAGGCCGGGCTCGCGGAGGCTGCCGCGACGCTCGCCGAGGCCACGAAGACGGGGCAGCTCGGCGACGTCGACTACGCCCGCATCCGGCGTGCCTGGCAGGGCGTGCGCACCCATCCGAACCGGCTCGCCGCCTTCACCGAGGCGGTGCGCAGCCAGGGGGCCGCCGCCTGCGCCCACCCCTCGGGCGTGCGCGACCTGCCCGTCCGCACCGCCGTGCACGACCTCGCCACCGCCCAGGTACGGATCGGCACCGTGGCCGATCACACGCGCAACCCGTACGGGCGCCGTACCACCGGGATGGCGCTCGGGCCGGACGTGCTGGGCACGTCGCTGGTGGCGGTGGGGCCGGCCGGGTCCGGGAAGACGGTCCGCCTCGTCCGGCCCGTCGTGGAGTCGCTCTGCCTCCAGGCCCTCGCCAACCGGGCCGCGGTGATCGCGGTGACCTCGCAGGGGGCCGCCCTCGCGCCCGACGACTCCTTCGACGTGGTCGTGGCCGTCGGCCGCGCGGACTCCAGCCACGACCTCGACCTGTACGGCGGCGCGGACGACCCCGACGAAGCGGCCGCGGTCCTCGCCGAGGCCCTCGTCGGCGACCTCGTCCCCGACAGCCGGCGGGCCGCCACCGCGCTGGCCCAGCTCATCGGCCCCTACCGCGCGGCACACGGCCACTTCCCGGCCGTGCCCGAACTGCGGGAGCTGCTCGGCGGCTCGCCCAAGGCGCTCGCCGGGCTGCGCGCGGCCGTCGCCGATGACGCCGCCCTGCTGCGCGAGCTCGACGCCCGGGAGCGGCAGGCCGAGCGGGGCGACGACGTCGGTGTGCTGCTCGCCGAACGGATCGCGTTCCTGGACCGGCCGGCCTTCGCCCGGTTCTTCCGCCCCGGGAGCGGCGGGCACGCCTTCTCGCTGCGGGCCATCGAGCACCCGCTGCGGGTCCGGGTCGACCTGCCCGAGCGCGGGCACGCCGAGGCGTCGCGGATCGTGGCGCGGCTACTGCTCGCCCAGTTCACCGAGGCCGCGATCGGGCGCGCGGACCGGTCGCTCTTCGCCTGCCTGGTCCTGGACGACGCGACGTACACCGTGACCGCCGACTCCGTGCGCGCGATCCAGCGGCTCCGGTCCGCTCACGCGGGTGTCGTACTGGCGCTGCGCACCCTGGAGGACGTCCCCGAGGCGCTGCGGGGACCGCTGCTCGGCGCGGTCGGCTGCCGGATGGCGTTCGCGGGGCTCGCGCCCTGGGACGGCGGGCGGTTCGCCGAGACCTGGGGCACCGAGTGGGTGCAGACGCGGGACGTCACCAACCGGCAGATCGTCTCCGACGAGCCGCTCACCAAGGCCCTGCACTTCATGCGCCGCCTGGTGACGGGGAAGGCGGCCACGGCGGAGGCGGTGACCGTGCGGGAGGTGGAGCGCCAGCGCTGGTCCGCGTCGGACCTGGCGCACGCGGTGCCGGCGGGCCATGCCGTACTGTCCCTGACGGGCGTACGGGGGGAACACACCCCTCCGCTTCTGGTCGATCTGCGGACGTGAGGCGGCGCTGTCGTACGTCCTGGCAGAATTGAGGGGCGCCGTTCGTACGGGACGGCGAAATCCCCTGCCGAAGGTCCGCCGGTCCCATGCCGCCCACACTCGCCTCGCTCGTACAGCACTCGGCGCTCAAACTCACCGTCCGCGCCGGGGAGGACCGCCTCGACACCCCCGTTCGCTGGGCCCATGTGAGTGAGCTCGCCGACCCCGTCCCCTACATGGAGGGCGGCGAGCTGCTGCTGTTCACCGGGATGACGCTGGACGTCGCCGACCCCGAGGCGATGCGCCGCTATGTGCGGCGGCTGGCCGGTGCGGGCGTCGTCGGACTCGGCTTCGCGGTGGGCGTCAACTACGAGGAGACCCCGCAGGCGCTGGTGGACGCGGCGGGGGAGGAGGGGCTGCCGCTGCTGGAGGTGCCGCGGCGCACTCCGTTCCTCGCCATCTCCAAGGCGGTCTCGGCGGCGATCGCGGCGGACCAGTACCGCGCGGTGACGGCCGGTTTCGAGGTTCAGCGGGAGCTGACGCGGGCGGCGCTCGCCGAGGGCCCGGACGCGGTGGTGACGAGGCTCGCCGCGCACGTCGACGGCTGGGCGGCGCTGTACGACGCGTCCGGTGCGGTGCTGACTGCGGCACCCGAGTGGGCGGCCCGACGGGCGGCCCGGCTCACCAGGGACGTGGAACGGCTGCGTGAGCGGGCCGCCCCCGCGAGCGCGGTGGTCGGCGGCACCGAGGACCGGGTGGAGCTCCAGTCGTTGGGCACCGGACGCCGGGTCCGCGGCGCGCTGGCGGTCGGCACGGGCGCGCCGCTGGGAACGGCGGAACGTTACGCCGTGCACTCCGCCATCGCCCTGCTCACCCTGACCACCGAGCGCTCGCGCTCCCTCCAGGCGGCCGAGCAGCGGCTCGGCGCCGCCGTGCTGCGCATGATGCTCTCGGGCCAGCCCGACCATGCCCGCGCGGCCGCCGGCGATCTCTACGGCGGGCTGCTCGACGCCCCGTTCCGGCTGCTGATCGCCGAGTCGGCCGGTGAACGGGATCCGGCGGCCGAACCGCCCCTCCCTGCGCTCGCCGATTCCCTGGAGGCGGCCGCCGCCCGGGCGGGAGAGGCCGTGCTGACCGTTCCGGAGGGCGAGGACCGGCTGGTCGTGCTCGCCGGCGACGGGGGAGCGGTGGTCTCGGCGTGCGAGGAGTACGCCGAGAGGGAGGCCGAGGAGGCGGGGGTCGTCGTGGGCCTGTCCGCCCCGACCGGTCCGATCGCCGCCGCGGCCGCCTACAAACAGGCCGAACAGGCCCTGTCGGTCGCCCGCCGGCGCGGCCGGGCGCTCGTCGAGCACGAGGAGCTGGCGGCCGGCTCGGTCCTGCCGCTGCTGGCAGACGACGCGGTCCGGGCCTTCGCGGACGGACTGCTGCGCGCGCTGTACGAGCACGACGCCACCGGCCGCGGCGACCTCGTCGCCTCCCTGCGCGCCTGGCTCTCCCGGCACGGCCAGTGGGACGCCGCCGCGGCGGACCTCGGGGTCCACCGCCACACCCTGCGCTACCGCATGCGCCGCGTGGAGGAGATACTGGGCCGCTCCCTGGACGACCCGGACGTCCGGATGGAGCTGTGGCTGGCCCTCAAGGCCACGGGCGAGTCGCCCGCCTCCTGAAATCCGGCTACCTCGTGAGCGCGGCGCCGAGGACCTTCAGCGCCACGGCCGGATGGAACAGCACGGCCGGCGGGGCGATCATGTTCACCACCCGGACGAACCGCGCCCACACGGCCGCGTCCTTCACCGCGACGCGGAACAGATGGGTGTTGTACCAGTGCGCGATCCTCGCGCCGACCGGCTGCCGGTCCGGATTCCACATCAGGTCCGCGTTGACGGACACCGTCCACGGCGTGAGCAGCAGCCGCCCCAGCCGCCGCTGGTACGCCCCGGCGAGCCCGCCGAGGTCCCGCCCGGACGCCCGCCGGCGCGCCAGCATCCGGTGCAGCAGCTCCGCCTCCATCGCGGCGACCGTCATGCCCTGGCCGTAGACCGGGTTCAGGGCGCAGACCGCGTCGCCCAGCGCGACCAGCCCCTCCGGCCAGTTCTTCACCGTGTGGTACTGCCGCCACTGGTTGTTGACGTTGGTGTAGCGGTACGTGGGCTCCTGGACGGTGCGCCGTTCGATGTGGTGCGCCAGGTGCGGGTTCCTCAGGCTCGCGGCGAAGCCCAGGAAACCCGCGTCGTCGGTCGGGGGCTGGTCCTCGAACCCGACCAGGGAGCACGTCCACCGGTCGCGCTCCACCGCCAGGAGGACCCCGGCGCGCGGGACGTGCGGGGCGGACAGCATCTGGTAGGCGATGTGGAAGTCCGGACCGCTGCCGGCGGGCCGGTCGAAGTTCATCGTCGTGTAGGTGACCTTCGCCTTCACGATCCGCTTCGGCGGCACCACCACCCCTGTCGTCGCCAGCCACTGCTCCAGTGCGCTGGACCGGCCGGCGGCGTCGACCACCAGATCGGCGGTCACGTCGAAGGGCTCCTCGCCCCCGCGGCACCGCACCCCGGTCACCCGGCCCGACGCCTCCCGGAGCAGCCCCTCGCACCGCGTGGAGGCCAGCAGCGTGACCTCGGGGAGGGCGAGGACCCTGCGCCGCAGCCGCCGCTCCAGCTCGTCCCGGGTGAACGTCTGGATCAGCACACCCGTCCGGTCCCGCGGGGCGAGGCCCGTGGGCAGCAGGAAGTCGATGCCCTGGCCGTAGTCGAAGACCGGCGCGCCCGCCCCGCTGAGCTCGTCCCGCAGTCCGGGGAAGAGCCGCTCCAGCACCTCGCCGCCCTTCGCCAGCATGGCGTGCGCGTGATGCCCCTGGGGCGAGCCGGGATGGGTGCCGGTGTCCTCGTCGACCGCGTCCCGTTCCACGACCACGACCTCGCGGAAGAAGTCGGCGAGCACGCGCGCGGTCACCAGACCCGCGTAGCTGCCACCCATCACGACGGCCTTGCCCCATGCGCGCGGATCGGTCATGTCTCCTCCTGAACCTGACACGGGTGCAATGG
Source organism: Streptomyces sp. STAM6 (assembly GCF_054963715.1). Lineage (NCBI taxonomy): Bacteria > Bacillati > Actinomycetota > Actinomycetes > Kitasatosporales > Streptomycetaceae > Streptomyces > Streptomyces sp. STAM6. The sequence continues at coordinate 116,098 of NZ_JBUEFZ010000018.1, forward strand.
ATCGCTGCGGTGCGAGGTGCTCAACGAGGCGCTGATCGGTTCGACACGGTAGAGGGCTTCAGCGTTCGACAGTGCAGATCCTGCCCGAAGTCGGGCAAAATTCTTGGTTTTCCGGCCGGAACCTCCCTACTCTCCGGTGCATGACAAGTCCTGCCGTCGAACCGGCGTCCTCGTCCACGCCCCCTGCCGCCCGGCCCGGAGGCGCCCCCCGCCGGATCGGCGGCGCGGTGTGGGCCGCCCTCGCGATCGTGTACGTCGTGTGGGGCTCCACGTACCTCGGCATCCGCGTCGTCGTCGAGACCATGCCACCGTTCCTCTCCGCGGGAGCCCGCTTCGTCGTCGCCGGGCTGATCCTCGCCGCGCTGCTCGCCTGGCGGCAGGGACCGGCCGCCCTGAAGGTGACCCCCGCCCGGCTCGGGTCCGCCGCACTCGTCGGGCTGCTCCTCCTGCTCGGCGGCAACGGGCTCGTCGTACTCGCCGAAACCTCCGTACCGTCCGGCCTCGCCGCCCTGCTCGTCGCGATCGTGCCCGCCTGGGTCGTCGTACTGCGCACCGCGTCCGGCGAGCGCCCCGGGCCGGGCGCCTGGGGCGGCGTGCTCCTCGGCCTCGCCGGCCTCGCCGTCCTCACCCTCCCCGGGCTCAGCGGCGACGTCCGCATCGGCGGCGTGCTCACCGTGGTCGTGGCCACGGTCCTGTGGTCCGTCGGGTCCTTCTCGGCCTCCCGCACACCGATGCCCGCCAACCCCTTCGCCGCCAGTGCCTACGAGATGATCGCCGGCGGCATCGGCTGCCTGCTCCTCGGACTGGTCCGCGGCGAACAGCGCGGACTGGACCTCGGCGCCTTCTCCGCCCGCTCCTGGACCGCGCTCGCCTATCTGATCCTCTTCGGCTCCCTCGTGGCGTTCACCGCGTACGCCTGGCTCCTGCAGACCGCGCCGCTCTCCCTCGTCGCCACCTACGCCTACGTCAACCCGGTCGTCGCCGTCGTCCTCGGCGCCCTCCTCCTGGACGAGGCCCTGACCTGGCCGATCCTCCTCGGCGGCGCCGTCGTCGTGGCCGGCGTCTGCGTGATCGTCAGCACCGAGCGGCGAAACTGAACCGCGGACCGGAACCGCGGCGGCCGACCACCCCTGCCGGAACGGCGGATCGCGCCGCCGCACCACTCCATCCCGGACAAACGACCGTTCGCCCTCCCGGCCCTACGGTGTGAAACGAGAGAACCCAACCTCCGCACAGCTTCGAAAGGGCCGGGATTCGCGATGACTGCCACTGCCTTCTGGCTCGCCGGCCGCCAGGCCACCGGCGAGACCATCTTCGACGTCACCAACCCCTGGGACGGCCGCCTCGTCGGTCAGGTCAGCGTCCCCGGTGAGGACCAGGTCGAAGAGGCCGTCGCCGCCGCCCACGCCGTCGTCGACGAGTTCGCCGCGACGCCCGCGCACGTCCGCGCCGCCGCCCTCGACCACGTGTCGAAGCGGCTCGTCGAGCGCACCGAGGAGATCGCCCAGCTGATCTCCGCCGAGAACGGCAAGCCCATCAAGTGGGCGCGCGGCGAGGTCGGCCGTGCCGTCTCCGTGTTCCGCTTCGCCGCCGAGGAGGCCCGCCGCTTCAACGGCGGCGAGGCCCAGCGCCTCGACACCGACGCCGGTGGCCAGGGCCGTCTCGCCCTCACCCGCCGTTTCCCCAAGGGCGCCGTCCTCGGCATCGCGCCGTTCAACTTCCCGCTGAACCTGTGCGCCCACAAGGTCGCCCCGGCCATCGCCGTCGGCGCGCCCATCATCCTCAAGCCGGCCCCGGCCACCCCGCTGTCCGGTCTGATCCTCGGTGAGCTGCTCGCCGAGACCGACCTGCCGGCCGGCTCCTGGTCGATCCTCCCGGTCGCCAACGAGCGCATGCCCGCCCTGGTACAGGACGAGCGCCTGCCGGTCATCTCCTTCACCGGCTCCGAGAAGGTCGGTTACGCGATCATGGACTCGGTGCCGCGCAAGCACTGCACCCTGGAGCTCGGCGGAAACGGCGCGGCCGTCGTCCTCGCCGACTTCGCCTCCGAGGAGGACCTGGACTGGGCGGCGAACCGCATCGCCACCTTCTCCAACTACCAGGGCGGCCAGTCCTGCATCTCCGTCCAGCGTGTGATCGCCGACGCCGCCGTGTACGACCGGCTGCTGCCGAAGATCGTCGCGGCCGTCGAGGCCCAGGTCACCGGCGACCCGTCCGACGCCGCCACCGACGTCGGCCCGCTGGTCAGCGAGGACGCCGCCAAGCGCGTCGAGTCCTGGGTCGACGAGGCCGTCGAGGCCGGTGCCCAGCTGCTCACCGGCGGCAAGCGCGACGGCGCCACGTACGCCCCCACCGTCCTCACCGACCTGCCGGCCGGCACCACCCTGGCCTGCGAGGAGGTCTTCGGCCCGGTCCTCACCGTGCAGAAGACCGACGGCGAGGCCGAGGCGTTCGCCGCGGTCAACGACTCCAAGTACGGCCTCCAGGCGGGTGTCTTCACCCACGACCTGCAGACCGCCTTCCGCGCCCACCGCGCCCTCGAAGTCGGTGGCGTGATCATCGGCGACGTTCCGTCCTACCGCGCCGACCAGATGCCGTACGGCGGCGCCAAGCTCTCCGGCGTGGGCCGCGAGGGCGTGCGCTACGCGATGGACGACTACACGTACGAGCGGGTGCTGGTCCTCACGGGCCTCGCCCTCTGACGCGAAGTCACCCGTACGCAGCAAGCCGGCGGCCGGAGCCCACTGTGCGGGGGCTCCGGCCGTCTTCATGTCCCTGGCCCCACCCTGGACGGCCCGGGTCACCAGGCCCGCGTGTACACCCGGGTCCGGTCGCCGTCCAGCTTTTCGAGGTACACCTCGATCCACTGCAGGTGCTTGCGCCGCCGGTCCTTGACGCGCTGCGGACAGACCCCGGTCCACCGCAGACCGGCGACGGTCTCCGGCTCGGCCGTACCGAGACGGGCGAAGGCCGGGGACGAGGGCGTCGCGCTCGCAGCCGGCCGGACCACCATCGGCCGGTCCGGTCTGCCGTCGGCCCCGGGGGGCGCGGTCACCGTGCCGGAGACGTTCTGCGGTGCGTTCCCAGGCGTGTTCCCACGGGAAGACGTCTGGATGGGGGAGCGGGGAGCTGCGGGCGAGTGAGGGACGATTCGGCCGGATGCCCGCCCATCCGTGCAGGTCAGAGTGAATTTGCAGGTCAAATGTGCCGTGAACGACGCACCGTGCGGCGGCTCCGGCCGTCTTTTCGCAACACCGGGAATCGGGTAATACGGTCGAGTAGCACCGACCGGTAGACCACCGGCCGGCCGCCCCCGACCCTGCGGCGAGGTGAGCCCCTCATGTCCGGCCCACACCACAAGCCCAAAGTCTCCGAACGCGAAGCCCGCCAGGTCGCCGAGGCGGCGCGGGAACAGGACTGGCGCAAGCCCAGCTTCGCCAAGGAACTGTTCCTCGGCCGCTTCCGCCTGGACCTGATCCATCCGCATCCGATGCCGGCCACCGAGGACGCCCAGCGCGGCGAGGAGTTCCTGGCCAAGCTGCGGGACTTCTGCGAGACGAAGATCGACGGCGCCCTCATCGAGCGCGAGGCAAGGATCCCGGACGCCGTCATCGACGGGATAAAGGAACTGGGCGCGCTCGGCATGAAGATCGACACCAAGTACGGCGGCCTCGGCCTCACCCAGGTGTACTACAACAAGGCGCTCGCGCTGGTCGGCTCGGTGAGCCCGGCCCTCGGCGCCCTGCTCTCCGCCCATCAGTCGATCGGCGTACCGCAGCCGCTGAAGATCTTCGGCACTCCCGAGCAGAAGGAGACCTTCCTCCCCCGGCTCGCCCGCACCGACATCTCCGCCTTCCTGCTCACCGAGCCCGACGTCGGCTCCGACCCGGCCCGGCTGGCCACCACCGCCGTCCCCGACGGCGACGACTATGTCCTCGACGGCGTGAAGCTGTGGACCACCAACGGCGTGGTCGCCGACCTCCTCGTCGTCATGGCGCGCGTACCGAAGTCCGAGGGCCACAAGGGCGGCATCACCGCCTTCGTCGTGGAGGCGGGATCGCCCGGCATCACCGTCGAGAACCGCAACGCCTTCATGGGCCTGCGCGGGCTGGAGAACGGCGTCACCCGCTTCCACCAGGTCCGGGTGCCGGCCGCGAACCGCATCGGCCCCGAGGGCGCCGGCCTCAAGATCGCCCTGACCACCCTCAACACCGGCCGGCTCTCGCTGCCCGCGATGTGTGCCGGCGCCGGCAAGTGGTGCCTCAAGATCGCCCGCGAATGGTCGTCCGTGCGCGAGCAGTGGGGCAAGCCGGTCGCCCGCCACGAAGCCGTCGGCGCGAAGATCTCGTTCATCGCCGCCACCACCTTCGCCCTCGAAGCGGTCCTGGACCTCTCCAGCCAGATGGCCGACGAGGACCGCAACGACATCCGCATCGAAGCGGCACTCGCCAAGCTGTACGGCTCCGAGATGGCCTGGCTCATGGCGGACGAGCTGGTCCAGATCCGCGGTGGCCGAGGATTCGAGACCGCCGAGTCCCTCGCCGCCCGCGGCGAACGGGCCGTCCCCGCCGAGCAGCTCCTGCGCGACCTGCGCATCAACCGGATCTTCGAGGGCTCGACCGAGATCATGCACCTGCTGATCGCCCGCGAGGCGGTCGACGCCCACCTCGCGGTCGCCGGCGACATCATCGACCCCGACAAGTCCCTCGGAGACAAGGCGAAGGCGGGCGTCCAGGCGGGCGCCTTCTACGCCCGCTGGCTGCCCAAGCTCGTCGCCGGACCCGGCCAGCTCCCGCGTTCGTACGCCGAGTTCCACCCGGCCGGCCACGCCGACCTCTCCACCCACCTGCGGTACGTCGAACGGACCTCCCGCAAGCTCGCCCGCTCGACGTTCTACGCCATGTCGCGCTGGCAGGGCCGGATGGAGACCAAGCAGGGCTTCCTCGGCCGCATCGTCGACATCGGCGCCGAACTCTTCGCGATGAGCGCCGCCTGCGTACGCGCGGAACTCCTGCGCACCACCGAGGCCCACGGCCGCGAGGCGTACCAGCTCGCGGACGCGTTCTGCCGGCAGTCCCGCATCCGTGTCGAGGAACTGTTCGGCCGGCTCTGGCACAACACCGACGACCTCGACGCCAAGGTCGTCAAGAACGTGCTCGCCGGCTCGTACACCTGGCTGGAGGAGGGCGTCCTCGACCCGAGCGGCGACGGGCCCTGGATCGCCGACGCCACGCCCGGCCCGTCGACCCGGGAGAACGTCCACCGTCCCATTCGCTGACCAGTACCTGAGACGTCCGGCGCCCGTCCCGCCCCGAACGGCAGGATGGGCGCCGTGACCGTCATCGACATCCCCGGCTCCAAGTCCGTCACCGCCCGCGCCCTCTTCCTCGCCGCGGCCGCCGACGGGACCACCACCCTCCTCCGGCCGCTCGCCTCGGACGACACCGAGGGCTTCGCCGAGGGGCTGCGCACCCTCGGGTACGAGGTCGAGCGCGGGGACGGCGCGTGGCGTGTCGAGGGCCGCCCCGCCGGGCCCGCCGCCGAGAGCGCCGACGTGTACTGCCGGGACGGCGCCACCACCGCGCGCTTCCTGCCCGCTCTCGCCGCCGCGGGACACGGCGACTTCCGGTTCGACGCCTCCGCGCAGATGCGCCGCCGGCCCATCGGCCCGCTCACGAGCGCGCTGCGCGAACTCGGTGTCGACCTGCGCCACGAGGAGGCCGAGGGCCACCACCCGCTGCGGATCGCGGCCGCCGGCATCAAGGGCGGCCGGCTCACCCTGGACGCCGGGCAGTCCTCCCAGTACCTGACCGCCCTGCTGATGCTCGGCCCGCTCACCGCCGAGGGCCTGACGATCACCGTCACCGACCTGGTCTCGGAGCCCTACGTCGAGATCACCCTCGCCATGATGCGGTCCTTCGGCGTCGACGTCGCCCGTGAGGGACGCACCTACACCGTGCCCCCCGGCGGTTACCGCGCCACCACCTACGCCGTCGAGCCCGACGCCTCCACCTCCAGCTACTTCTTCGCCGCCGCCGCGCTCACCGGCCGCGAGGTCACCGTCCCCGGCCTCGGCACCGGCGCCCTCCAGGGCGACCTCGCCTTCGTCGACGTCCTGCGCCGGATGGGCGCCGACGTCGACATCGCCGACGGCGCCACCACTGTCCGCGGCACCGGACGCCTCGGCGGCCTCACCGTCAACATGCGCGACATCTCCGACACCATGCCCACGCTCGCCGCCATCGCGCCGTTCGCCGACGGCCCGGTGCGCATCGAGGACGTCGCCAACACCCGCGTCAAGGAGTGCGACCGGCTGGAGGCCTGCGCCGAGAACCTGCGCCGCCTGGGCATCACCGTCGCCACCGGACCCGACTGGATCGAGATCCACCCCGGTACCCCGCGCCCCGCCGAGATCGCCACGCACGGCGACCACCGGATCGTGATGTCCTTCGCGGTGACGGGCCTGCGCACGCCGGGCATCGGCTTCGACGACCCCGGCTGCGTCGCGAAGACCTTCCCCGAGTTCCACGAGGTTTTCGCGAAGTTCCGCGACCAGGCCTGACCGAGCGCCCATAATCGCGCTCGACGCCACCGGAGGGGGAGAACGATGTACGGAAGACGCTGGCGCACGGCCCTGGTCTGCTGCGCGCTCACCGCGGCGCTGCTGACGGCGGCGTGCAGCGCCGAGCGGCCGGCCGGCGGCCCGGGCGACGGCAAACCCTCCCCGGCCGCGAGCACCGCCACCGGTGCCGGTGGCGGCACGGCCGGCAGCACGGCCGGGAGCACCGGCGGAAAGCCGCCCCTCACCAAGGCACAGCTGACCGCCGCCTCCTTCACCGACGGCGAGAAGGCCGGGCCGTACACCGCGGGTGAGTTCCTCGTCGGCGACGGCCCGCTCAGCGACGCCTACACCGCGGACCCCACCGTCTGCCAGCCCCTGGTCAGCCTCGCCGCCGGCACCACACCGCACGACCCGGCCGCCGAGGTCAACCGCAAGCTCTCCGTCGACGGCGAGCTCAAGGCCGTCGACGTCACCGTCCAGCTCCGCTCGTACACCCCGGCCGGCGCCACCGCCGTCATGACCGCGCTGGCCCGGGCGGGCAAGGAGTGCGCCGGCGGCTTCACCGAGGAACGCGCCATCGCCAGAGCGCGCTACGCCGGGGTGGAGGAGGTGAAGGCGCCCGCCGTCGGCGACGAGGCCAGGGCGTTCCGCTTCACCGTCGAGGACGTCAAGGACGCCCGCCTCAAGCTGTACGAGTACCTCACCGTCGTATGCTCCGGCTCCACCACCCTCTCCTTCCGCGCCGAGAAACTCGACACCCGGGACTTCGGCGGAGTCCCGCCCGAGATCGTCACGGCCCAGTGGCAGAAGTTCACGGCCGCCGCGAAGAACGCCTAGGGCACGCCTAGGGCGTGTTTCGACAGTGGCCTCGTCCGCCCGGAGGGCGCGGCCAGACGTTCCCGGCCGGACGGGACTTCCGGAACACGCCCCAGGGCGCTGCTCTCGGAGTCGTACCGGGCTCATCCCGAAGAGGCGCCCCGGCGTCCTTCCGGCTCCGACCGGCCGGAAGGGGAGACCCCGGTCCGGGCCCACCGCCGAAGCGGCAAGAATGGGGGGCATGAGCGACAGCCCAGCCCCCCTCGCAGACCCGCACATCGCCTTCGATCCGGCCGAAGGCCGCCGGGACATCGTCGTCCTCGGCTCCACCGGGTCCATCGGCACGCAGGCCATCGACCTGGTCCTGCGCAACCCCGACCGGTTCCGCGTCACCGCGCTGTCCGCCGCGGGCGGCCGTACCGGGCTCCTCGCGGAGCAGGCGCACAAGCTGCGGGTGCGTACGGTGGCCGTGGCCCGTGAGGACACGGTGCCCGCGCTGCGGGAGGCGCTGAAGGCGCGGTACGGCTCCGAACCGCTGCCCGAGATCCTCGCCGGCCCCGACGCCGCCACCCAGCTCGCGGCCTCCGAGTGCCACACCGTGCTCAACGGCATCACCGGCTCGATCGGCCTGGCCCCCACCCTCGCCGCGCTCGAAGCGGGCCGCACCCTCGCCCTCGCCAACAAGGAGTCGCTGATCGTCGGCGGCCCGCTGGTGAAGGCCCTCGCCAAGCCGGGCCAGATCATCCCGGTCGACTCCGAGCACGCCGCGCTGTTCCAGGCCCTGGCCGCCGGCAGCCGTGCCGATGTCCGCAAGCTCGTCGTCACCGCCTCCGGCGGCCCCTTCCGCGGCCGCACCAGGGCCGAGCTGGCCGGGGTCACCCGCGAGGACGCCCTGGCCCATCCCACGTGGGCCATGGGCCCGGTCATCACGGTGAACAGCGCCACTCTCGTCAACAAGGGCCTCGAAGTGATCGAGGCGCACCTCCTCTACGACATTCCCTTCGATCGGATTGAGGTGGTGGTGCACCCGCAGTCGTATGTCCATTCGATGGTTGAGTTCACCGACGGGTCCACCCTCGCCCAGGCCACGCCGCCCGACATGCGCGGCCCCATCGCCATCGGCATCGGCTGGCCGGAGCGAGTCCCGGACGCCGCCCCCGCCTTCGACTGGTCCAAGGCGTCCACCTGGGAGTTCTTCCCGCTCGACAACGAAGCGTTCCCCTCGGTGGGGCTCGCCCGCCACGTCGGGGAGCTCGGGGGCACCGCCCCCGCGGTCTTCAACGCCGCGAACGAGGAGTGCGTGGAGGCGTTCCTCGCCGGACGGCTCCCCTTCAACGGCATCATGGATACGGTCACGGCAGTCGTCGCCGAACACGGGGTGCCGGACCGGGGAACCTCGCTGACGGTGTCGGACGTCCTGGAGGCGGAGACCTGGGCACGCGCCCGGGCCCGTGAGACGGCAGCCACATTCAGCGAAGGACAGCCCGCGGAGGCTCGCGCATGACGATTCTTCTGACGATCCTCGGCATCGCGCTCTTCGCCGTCGGACTGCTCTTCTCCATCGCCTGGCACGAGCTCGGCCACCTCTCCACCGCCAAGCTCTTCGGCATCCGCGTCCCGCAGTACATGGTGGGCTTCGGCCCCACTCTCTGGTCGCGGCACAAGGGCGAGACGGAGTACGGCATCAAGGCCATCCCGGCCGGTGGCTACATCCGCATGATCGGCATGTTCCCGCCCGGTGACGACGGCCGGATCGAGGCCCGCTCGACCTCCCCCTTCCGGGGCATGATCGAGGACGCCCGCTCGGCGGCGTACGAGGAGCTCCAGCCGGGCGACGAGAACCGGCTCTTCTACACGCGCAAGCCGTGGAAGCGCGTCATCGTGATGTTCGCCGGCCCGTTCATGAACCTCGTCCTGGCCGTGGTGATCTTCCTCAGCGTCTGTATGACCTTCGGCTTCCAGACCCAGACGACCGAGGTCGCCGGCGTCCAGAAGTGCGTCATCGCGCAGAGCGAGAAGCGCGACACATGCGCCAAGGGCGACCCGGTCTCGCCCGGCCAGGCCGCCGGACTGAAGGCCGGCGACAAGATCGTCGCCTTCAACGGGGAGCGCGTCGACGACTGGGCCACGCTCTCCGAGCGCATCCGCGACACCATCGGACCGGCCACCGTCACCGTCGAACGCGACGGCAAGGAGCAGGTCCTGCACGCCAAGCTCGCCAAGAACCTGGTGATCGCGAAGGACGAGGACGGCGAGCCCATCGAGGGCAAGTACGTCGAGGCGGGCTACCTCGGCTTCGCCGCCAAGTCCGTGATCGAGCCGCTCACCTTCGGCCAGTCCGTGGACCGCATGGGCGACATGATCGAGAACGGCGTGGAGTCCGTGATCGCCCTGCCGTCCAAGATCCCCGACCTGTGGGACGCCGCCTTCGGCGACGGCGAGCGCAAGGCCGACTCCCCGGTCGGCGTGGTCGGCGCGGCCCGCATCAGCGGCGAGGTGATGAACCTCGACATCCCGACGCAGAACATCGTCGCGTCGTTCCTGATGGTCCTCGCCACCTTCAACCTCTCGCTGTTCCTCTTCAACATGCTGCCGCTGCTGCCCCTCGACGGCGGCCACATCGCGGGCGCCCTGTGGGAGTCCGTGCGGCGGAACGTGGCGAAGGTCTTCAAGCGGCCCGACCCGGGACCGTTCGATGTCGCGAAGCTGATGCCGGTCGCCTATGTCGTGGCGGGAATCTTCATCTGCTTCACCCTGCTCGTCCTGGTCGCCGACATCGTCAATCCCGTGAAGATTTCCTGACCGGACGGTTGTACGAAGGCGGACGGCGGCGGGGGGGGAAC